>NZ_VLJG01000046.1:0-4851 GCF_007829415.1 Aminobacter sp. J44
GCATGCCAACGGATCGCCGTCGAAGGCGCAACACCAAACCGGATCGCAGCAGCACGGCAGCTCAACCCGCCATCAACCGCCGCCAAAAGCCGTGAACGCAAATCCATCGAAAGAGGTTGAGCCATCCATGCTGGCCTCCTTCACCAGCACGGATTCTTAATCAGAAATCACGCCCGGCGGGAATCCCCACGCGATTCAAAACGGTCGAAAACCGCTCTAGCCGGTTCACGTTGTTGTTCGATCTGGACCGGGTTGCAAATTCGTTGGGCTCGAGCGCGTCGAGGCTGGTGTGGGGGCGGTTGAGATTGTAGTCGATCCTCCATTTGTCGATGCTTGTATCGGGCGTGCCGTTGCAGGTGAAGAGCCCCTCATTGAGATGCGTAGTCGAGGCTTCGGCTCCGGCCACGCCGGTGCATTTCTGACCGGCATGTTCAAACGCCGGAAAGGAGGCAAGCAAGACTGATCTCTACGCAAGCCTGGATGTGTCGCTTGAACTGACGAACGTGTGCGTCGTCGATGTCGAAGGCCGCCTGGTGCACGGGTCGCGTGTCGGATCTGACCCAGAGCTGATCGCCACCGAGCTACAGCGGATCGGCGATAGCTTCGTCCGCGTTGGCTTCGAGGGGGGATCGGGCGGTCATGTGAAGTCGGTGGTAAGCCAGGAACTGCGCTCTCTGGCGCGGGAGTTCTTCGTCAACAAGCTGCGAGACCATGAGAACGAGATCCGCGGCCTGCTGCGACCATTCGGGCTGAAGGTCGGACGGGTCAGCGCCAGCGGATTCGACGCTCGCTTCCGCGAGCTCGTCAACGGCAATTGGCAACTCGAGTTTTGCATCGGCGCTTTCCTGGATGGCCGGGCTGCGATGATGGCGCGGCTGTCCGTGCTACACTGGGAACTGCTGAGGTTGACGGCCAATGATGAGCTGTGCCGTCGCTTCATATCCCTTCCCGGAGTGGGCCCAGTGACAGCGCGGGCCTTCAAGACCGCGATCGACGATCGAGCGACGTCGGCGCTCACCTCGGTCTCACGCTGCGACAATATCAATCTGGAGAGACCGACGTCCGGGGCATCATCCTATCCGGGATGCGTTCACAAGGACGGCGTTGTTCACCGTAGCGCATGTAATGCTGACCCGATCGTGCCAATGGAGATCGATCAAAGTCTGGGGCGCGCCGAGCGTTATTTTACTTAATAATAACGGCGTTATCGAAAAACCGTAGCGAAATTGCAATCGCCCGACGCCAAAAGCGCCGCGTCGAATAGCCGGTGTTTATGCCCGATAATGTTGCCTTATCGGGCGTAGAGAGATGGTCGCCAGAAGTGCCTGAACTGTCGCGAATTTGAGATCTTGCGATCTCAATTTCCTCTATCGAATGCAGTCTGCCGCGGGGCGAGGCGAAATCTCGGTTGGCTTTCCGACGACGGATGCGCGGCGCTGATTTGGTATCGCCGCAGGTGTCCCCCTATTCAGCAAGACAGTTGCATGAGCCCCTTCCCTTCTCCTCGGAGTGCGCCGCTATCCGACGCCAGCTATCGATCAGTTGCGTGAATCGACGCCGGCCAACCGATTCAAAACTTGCGTTGGACGAAAGGAAGTCGCGCCGGCAGATTCTTGGCATGACGCTCCTGATGCACCGTGTTGATCCCGCCAAGAACTCCTACCGCTTCTACGCTCTTTCGCTTGAGCCGACGCTGTTCGGCGACGTTGCGCTCGTCCGCCGCTGGGGCAGGATCGGCACGCGTGGTCGGCAGATCATTGAATTGCACCCCGATGAAGGTTCGGCATCAACGGCGATGCTGCGACATCGCCTCAAACGCCAGAGGCACGGCTACGAGGCACTCTGAGCGAGAGTGTGCAACCACTACGAAGGAATTCAGAGTTCACCCTCCCCGACTTCCTGACCGTTACGTGAGAACCGTGACGTAGCGGCCGCTTGGAAAGGCATCGGTTTGTGTCTTCACGGAGCAGCGGGAGAGGCTCAGAGGCTGGAAGGCTCCCCCTGCCACAATTATGGTCTCCTCTGCCGCGCGAAACGACCGGATTCTGGGCGTTCCGCTTTCGCAGCCACGCAGCAACGCGGACACGGCTAACGCGTTGGTCCGAATGCCGTTTTCTCAACAGGCTGCGAGCAGAATTCCCCCCGTCCCCTTCTCTCTCGTCGAGCAGAATTTCCGCGGTCGTATTCCGCTACGTTCTGATCAACGAGAGAGCCGATTTTCGAAGCCTGCTGTTGCGCCATTCCGGTTCGAAAGCTCAACGTCACGCCTACGGCCTGCCGTTGAGCTTTCGCCGCAGAGCGTCGCTGATCTCAAGGCGGGTTTGGCTGCGCTCAAGCGAGGTGGCTGTCGCAAGGGAAGTACCGGCAGGACCTTTGTCTCCCCTCCCCTCCTTTGCCGCCTCGAGCTTGGCCCGAAGCAGCGCCATGATCATCGGCCAGGTGGAGAACTGCGCCTGCCGCGCCCGCTCGGTGAGGCTGCGCAAATATCCGCCGGCGGAGGAAATCTGCTCCTGCCGCTGGTAGATCGCAGCCAGTGTGACCGCAGCRTCCCGCTCGCCCATCACGGCGCGCGCCTCGTCCCAGGCGCTGGGGCTGACGCCCAGAAGCGGCCGCGCGGTCTCGGCGGCGGCGAGGAAATCGCGCCAGTTGCCGATTTTGCCCGATTTGNCCTTGCGAAGCCGTTCGTTCTCCTTCTGGAGCTCCTTCAACTGCCGGAGTTGGTCACGGCTCATGCCGCCATACTGCTTGCGCCACCTGTAATACGTCAGCTCGGAAACGCCGATCTGGCGAACCGCATCCGCCATCGCCATCCCCTGGCCGCGCAGAACTTCAACCTGCCGAAGCTTCGTGACAATCTCGTCGGGCTTGTGTCGCTTGTTTGCCATCGTGGTCCTCCTTCATGGTCAAAACCATACTTCAAGGTGGACCCGTTCAATGGGGGTGGATCAGTACGCCCGAAGCCTTACATGTGCGCTTTCCCGGCGTTTTTGAGTTCATACCGAACGGCCTCCTGATATAGAATTATGCACGATAATGTTGCCTTATCGGGCCTCGAGATGGGTGCCAGAAGTGCCTGAACCGTCGCGAAGTTGGTATCCTGCGAATTCCGGTCATCCGCTTCGATGGGAGACCTGCGGCGGTGTGAAAGGAAACGTCGGTTGGCTTGCCGGCGCAAGAACGCGCTGCGCTGATTCGATATCGCCGCAGGTGCCCCCTATTCAGCAAGACAGTTGCATGAGCCCCTTCCCTTCTCCTCGGAGTGCGCCGCTACCCCACGGCCAGCTATCGATCATTTGCATGAATCGACGCCGACCAATCGATTCAAAACTTGCGTTGGACGGAAGGAGGCCGCGCCGTCAGATTCAGGGCATGACGCTCCTGATGCATCGTGTCGATCCCGGCAATAACGCCTACCGCTTCTACGCGCTCTCGCTTGAACCGACGCTGTTCGGCGACGTGGCGCTGGTGCGGCGGTGGGGCAGGATCGGAACACGCGGCAGGCAGATCATCGAGCTGCACCCGGATGAAGCTTCGGCATCGACGGCGTTACAGAGACATCGCCTCATACGCCTGAGGCATGGCTATCGGGCGATCTGATCGCGTGGGTCGTGCCCACCCACAACGCGGCAAGGCCCCCTGCCCTTCTCACCGATCGCTCGGCGACAGCCTTACGCAGCAGCCGACGACCGCTTGTTCTGTCATGGATCTCTGTTCCACACCAGGTCCGGTTGCGCGCCCCACGGACCACGGAGAAACTCATTCCAATGGGCAGATGCTCGGAAGGCGTCCCTCGACGCGTACGTCGCCGCGCTGCAGCTTAAAAACATCCGTAAGCGCACGTCTCGGATTGCTGCAGCGACACACGACGCGGATGAAGGTATCCCCTTGATCCAGAAACCTTTTTATAACTCACATCCTCATAACGACGCTCGCCGCCGGTCCCTATCGTCGAGCAAAAAATCGCTGGGCGTATACAGCTACGTTCTGCTCGGCGAGAGAGCCAATTTGTCACTCCCATTTTCGCGGCTTCCGTAGCCAGAACCGGCAAGCTCACCCCTTCGGCTTGCCGTCCAGCTTCCGCCGCAGAGCGTCGCTGATTTCGAGGCGGGTGTGGCTGCGCTCAAGCGAGGTGGCGGTCGCAAGGGAAGTACCGGCAGGACCTGTCTCTCCCGTCCCCTCCTTTGCCGCCTCGAGCTTGGCCCGAAGCAGCGCCATGATCATCGGCCAAGTCGAGAATTGCGCTTGTCGCGCCCGCCCGGTGAGGCTGCGCAAATATCCGCCGGCGGACGAAATCTGCTCCTGCCGCTGGTAGATCGCAGCCAGTGTGACCGCAGCATCCCGCTCGCCCATCACGGCGCGCGCCTCGTCCCAGGCGCTGGGGCTGACGCCCAGAAGCGGCCGCGCGGTCTCGGCGGCGGCGAGGAAATCGCGCCAGTTGCCGATTTTGCCCGATTTGGCGAGCCAGGCGATGTKCGGGCAGGCGTCCAGCACGATSCCWAGCGGTAGTTCCCGTTTTGGCAGGCTGTGTACGTTGTGGTTGTCCGCGGCGCTGCTGCTCGCTTCATCTTTGTTTCTAAAGCCATGTTCAGATTCAGATTTAGAATCTGGGTTTGAATTCTGTATGTGGCGCTCGGTTTGAGACTCATTGGCGTTCAGATTCTGCGAATTAATGAAGGATTCCAATGCGTCGCGGATGTCCTGCCAAAGCGCGTCGAGCTCAGCGGAGATCGCTTCGAGGGTCTCGAGGGCGGCCGTACGCGGCAGGCGCGAGATGATCTCCTGGTAGGCAAGCTGGATCCTGCCCCAGTTGCCGGGTACGCCTTCCTCAATGCCGGTCTCGATCATCTTGAC
>NZ_VLJG01000046.1:4927-20126 GCF_007829415.1 Aminobacter sp. J44
TTGAGACTCATTGGCGTTCAGATTCTGCGAATTAATGAAGGATTCCAATGCGTCGCGGATGTCCTGCCAAAGCGCGTCGAGCTCAGCGGAGATCGCTTCGAGGGTCTCGAGGGCGGCCGTACGCGGCAGGCGCGAGATGATCTCCTGGTAGGCAAGCTGGATCCTGCCCCAGTTGCCGGGTACGCCTTCCTCAATGCCGGTCTCGATCATCTTGACGATGTCGCGGCGAATGATGGTGATCTTTTCACGTGCCACTCGTACGGCGCGACGCTCGGCGCGCGTCTGTTCGGCGAGCTCCTTGAACTCTGCGGCACGGGCAACCAGCGGCGACAGGTCAAAGCCGTAGGCCTGCTCGATTGAGCCCCCCTCCCCTTTCCGGGCAAAGCGCTTGCCGTTCGGGCTGTCGCGGCGGATGATCAGGCCGCACTCGACGAGGTTGGCGAGATGCCGGCGCAGCGTTGCCGGCGACATGCCGTTGGCACGCGCAATGAGCTGCTCATTCGACGGCCACACGACCAGCTGGCTCGCGCCGGAAAGCTCCGCGTCGGGGTGAAACGACAGCAGCGCGTCCAAGATCGCGAGTCCCCTGTCGGTTGCTCCAATCGCATTGCGCGCTTCCTTAATATCCCTGAAAACCTGCCACTTTTGCACRCTGGMAGTGCTGGCGACGTCCTTTGCCGCCATTTGCGCTGCAAGCATGCCGAGCGACAGCGACCGCCGCCCGAACGGCGTCGTTGCCAAATGCGTCTGCATCTTTCCCTCACCTACGTTGAGGCAAAAGAAACCTGCTCGCCAAAACGACGCACCGAGCCACCAGGACTCTTGACAGCGATTCGCGGATTTGCGATTCTCGACTTGCTACAGAACGAGAGAGGCTTCCACGACGGGGACGTTTGGGGGCCTTTTTCTTTTGCTATCAGTCTCCTGCTTGAACCTTCCTGTTGTGTCTGAACGCCTCATACAGGGTGTCCAGATTACGGGTAATCCAATCGCCGAAGGCCTTCCCTTCAACGTTGGAAAATTCAACGACAATGCTCTTTGTCCTGGAAACCGATTTCGCGCTGGCGGCAGCGTCAGCGGCCGCCCAGGTCACGGTCGGGTTTTCCTTCTTCGGTCTCCTGGCAACGGATCGCGCCTGGTAGCGCTTCATATATTCGTGCAGGACGTCGAACCGTTTCTCCGGATCAAGCGCCACGAAATCGTCTGACGCGACGTACGACCGGGCCACTTCGAGATGGGCGGGCTTTAGCAAGAGCTGTCGCAGGCTCAGCCACTTGTCGCGACCGATCTTCTTGCATGCCCCCAAGACCGAAACGATCTCATGTGGAACGGCTTCAATGACGCCGAGCATTTTTGACAGCATCGCATCATCGATGCCCATGGCCGACTTTACCACGTCCTTTGTCATGCCCTGCTCCAGCAGGTTCCGCGCAAAGAAGGCCCGCTCGATGAACGAGAGATTGGAACGCGCCGAATTCTCCTGGCCCTGAGCGATCGCAGACGCAATTTCATCCAGCTTCTTGACGACTGCGCGCACCCGACGTCCGAGTTCGCGTGCGACGCGCAACCGGCGATGACCAAACACCACGATGTACCGTCCATCGACGTCCGGATGAGGCCGAACCAGGATGGGACTTGACTGGCCGTTGGTCGAGATCGCGGATCTCAGCTCAACGTACTCATCTTCGTCGTCTTGGAGACGGTCAGCGATCGGCGAGGCATCGACCAGGGCGGGATCAAGCTCAATGATCGCTTCCCCTTCCATAAGCCTCTTCGTGCTCTCCGCCATTTCCTCGATCGACCGTACAACCGTCTTGGCCGCGCCGGTCATTCCATAGCCGGGAGCGGGGCGTGCCTGAGCTTCAGCATTCAGTGCAGCCAAGTCGAGGGATGCGAACGGATTCTTACGTGACACTGCGGCCTCCGGTGCCGAGCTTGAATTCGGCTATTCCCTTGATCTGTTTCAATTTTAGCGAGGAATGTACGGCTGACAAAACACTCATCGCCGTCCCCATGTCTGATGAATAAGGGTGGCGATTTCGCCGTTTGAAGCGTTGAGGCTCTCTATAGCCCGTTCATAGGTCGACCTGACGAACTCCGACTTCTCGACTTCGTAAAGTGTCTGCTTCCGGATCGATGCGTCAGAAATAGCCGTCGACTTCAGAACATGGTTCTTGAGCATGTGCTGCGCGAACAGGCTCTGCATGAAACCGATCATCTGCGTCTGCGGAATGTCTGTCGGTTCAAACCGCGTGATCAGGTACCTGAACCACTTCACCCGGATCTCGGCGCCAGCGTCGGCAACGGACGTCAGGATACCCCCGAGCATCTGCAGGAACTGCGACATCGACATGATATCGAGCATCTGCGGATGGATCGTGATGAGAATGCCTGTCGACGCCATCAGCGCTGTAATGGTCAAATAGCCGAGCTGCGGCGGGCAATCGATGACAACCAGATCGTAGTCTGCATCCACCTCCTTCAGCGCATTCACGATGCGAAGGTGAAACAACCGCCCCTCATCGCCTTTCTTGCCGGCGATCGCCATGGGCACATCGTATTCATACTCCTGTAGCAAGAGGCTGGCAGGCACAACGTGCAGGTTCGGAATGTTGGTTTTGCGAATGACGTTGGAGATTGGGACGCGCTCATCGTCGAAGCGAAGAGCCTCGTACAGAGAACCAACCTCATCCAGCTCCGGCTGAATACCGAAAAGCGAGGTCAGGGACGCCTGGGGATCAAGATCGATGGCCAACACCCGATGCCCGGTCAGAGCAAGATACTGGGCGAGGTGGGCTGCCGTGGTCGTCTTCCCGGAGCCACCTTTAAAATTGACCACGGATACGACTTGAAGAGGCTCACCGTCCTTCCGCTTCGGCACGTAAATCCGACGATCCGATTTCTTATTGGCTTCGAGATGCTCCCGCAGCTCGAGCATCTGCTCTGCCGTGTAGAAGCGACGGCCGCCGCTGATCTCTGGGGAAGGCCCCTTCCCATCTGCATGAAGTTGACGCAGATGGCTCTGAGTCACCCCCAGAAAATCGGCGACCTCGGCAACCTGGAACTTGCGAAGCCCCTTCCTCGCGTCCGGCGGATATTGTTGGGTGCGCAGCATGTTCAAGGCGCTGGAAATCCTCGCGCCCTGCTGCGCAATCTCACGGTCGAACCGGGTAACGACGAGGTCGTTCATCTCGCAAATTTGCCTCTAAGTCGGACAGTTACGCAAAATTTCGCGTACTGACGAAATTTGCGCAATTATCGCGGCGATTCTGGCGTTGGGTCAAGGACTTTAGGGTTAATGAAAAGTTAATACGCGCAAGCACGAGCACGGGAAGAACTAGCACTGTCTGCCCACGTTCGAACTCCTCTAAGCTGCTGACGTATCACTACATTTTTGGGGTTTTGCCGGCTGACAAAAATCCTGCCTGCGAAGACCCGACGTGGACGTGTCGCCGTCGAGTTGCATTGCGCTGCCGTCAACCATGTGACGCGCCAGACGCTCCTCAAGAAAGTAACTGATTCTCCGCAGACCGGATGACACGAAGGGAAGTCGGCCGGGGTTTTCGAGCAGCTGAGCGGTGCTCATAAAATGGCGATTCCGCAGTTCTCCTTCTCGTCGGACGCCAACCCCACTTCAGGTTACACCTGGTCCGCCCCACTTATCCGCGCCCACGCAGAGAAGCGGCTCGAAGGCAATACGCTGCCGATCGGCTACGGCGTCAACAGCGGCCAAATTTGTGAGAACGGGAAGGGGCTCTGGAGCATCCGACACTACCCATTCCAAATCCAACCGGTAATCTCGAGTCGGCAACCGCCTGTATAAGCTTAGGTTGGGACGTCGACCTCAGATGCTCATACGAGAGACCTGACCGGGCAGTGAGGTTGGGAGAGGGGGAAGGGTGCGCGGCGGTTTGGTCCCGGCTCGATAGGAGTCGACCGGCAACGGGATCATCCACCTGGCGCGAGAGCCAGCGCCAATTGGTGGCATGCACCTTGGCTTTCCGATGACCCCGGCTAAGCCCCAGCGACCTGTGGAGCAAGCTTTTGCCTTGCAGGCGATTACGCAGCGCGCGGAGGGTTCACTCAGGGAAAATTAGTTCAACCGTTGGGAAGTAGGTCTGATAACGGCCAACGTCCCGGGTCAGCAGGGGAAGTTCTGCTACAGCGGCATGTGCGCCGATGAAGAAGTCGGGAAGCACACCTGTGCGCGTACCCCCGGATCTGCGGTAGCGCGTGAACACCTTTCCCGCCAGAAACAGCGCCGAGCGGGGCAGGGGCCTTAGCTCAAGACCCGCAGCATCAATGAACGCCTCGAGATCTTCGATCCGCTCATAACGGACCGAAAGTTCCGCATAGACGACGTCGTTGATGACGAGAGGTCCACGGAGGCTCGCCTCTTCCAGTTGCGCGATCGACCAGTCCCCCCAAGCCTCGTCATTGGTGACGAGATCCAAGAGGACGTTCGTATCGACCAGCGTCAAGCTTCGCCTCGCGTCAGAGCCATGATCGCGTCCGTATCAAGGCCCTTGCCTGCGTGTCCGCGCAGCCGCTCAAAGCGCTTGGAAGGTGCCGACTGGTCGGCGCGCAAGATGACGACGCTGCCGTCCTCAGCACGCTTGAATTCAACCTTGCTGCCCGGCTTGATACCCAGAAGATCCCGAACTGCCTTGGGGATGGTAACCTGGCCCTTCGCTGTTACAGTCGTCGGCATGGTTCACCTCGCATTACCTTGTAGTCAGAAGGTATTACCGGCAGAGCGGACCTTCAAGCCTTCCGCACTCGCAAAGCCCCGCGGTCGATCTTGAGTACAGCGGCCACTACGTGACAGGGCCGGCGTTCCCTGAGGAACTCGCCCGCTACCGCGGTCAGTACACCGAGGTGATGAGACTCTTCGCCAATAACATGTAAAACAGCAACTTCCCGCCAGTTTCCCCAGCCAGGAACGTTTCTGCACTTTGCGCGGAGAATCCCCGACGAGGGGGTATTATTGATGTACAATGCCCGGAGCTATTAGAACTTCTACCTTCGCGAGTTCTTCGAGAGAGCTGCGGTCGGCGGCTCAAACAAAGACGGGCTGATCGCGAGGTTCTTGTCGAATGTGAGGGGGGGGGTGGTTGTCTCCACCGATCTCCACGGATCGAAAAAAACTGTTCCGCAAGAGGGGGGATAGGAACCTTCTTCAAACTGCAGAATGCGCGTGCAGGAGATCGTGTTGCTGTGGGGGCTCGCGGTTCCTATCACTATCGTGTGGGACTTAAGCGACAGATGTCGATGGCTTCGGAGGATTAAGGCAGCAGGGGCAATCACGTCGGGACACCGACAATTTCCCACTTGGTTTGCACATCGGTTGGGCTTAGGCGTAACCAAAGGCATCACAAGCCACCAAGGGTGCGCCATCCTGTCTCTTCGAGCTTATGAACTGGGTCGCCCCTTCCAAAACGCGACGATGATGTTTCGCTTCCGCCAAGAGTGCATGGTGGTGGAAGAAGATGCCCAGCTGCCGGTGAATTTCGGTAGCTATGCCTGCCCCCCAATTTCTCGATTTGATCCCAGGCTGCGCAGACCTTCGTCTGAGGGGAGGGGGAGCTGCCCCTTTGCGGTTCATTATGCTCTATCCAACAGAATTGAAGCGAAAGCATTCGGCGGAGTGATCGAGGCAGCCGGAGTATGGCGGGCGAATCGGGTACACTTGACCGGATTTGGCAAGACTTGGCCGCGTGAGGTGTCGCGAGCTCCATCATGGAACAACCCGATAGTGAAATCCTCACGCTGAACCAAGTGGCGGTTTACCTTAAGGCGGGGAAGAAGAGCGTATACAGGCTGGCCCAGCAGGGGGCGATACCTGACGGTTTCGCCGCAGCGAACTGGATTCGCTAAATTGGCAAGCAGAAAGCCGAGAAGAAATGGGACAAGACATGAGTGCCACGCAACGCAGCAATCGTCAGGCAGCCCTACTTGGGAGGAGGGGTGCGCGCTCATGAACGCTGTAGAGATTGAGCAGGCGGTTACGGACCTCACTGAGCAGCCGTTCGACCCCGTTGAGTTTCCCTATGCGTTCCTTGCGGCCTTCGGCAACAAGGAGACGACGCTCAAGCGCCTGCGCACGGGTGCTACGAACAAGTCCGATGTCGGCGGCGTGCTCCAGGCAAACAATATCCATATCTTGACCTGCGCGCCGGGGCAGGTCAGGCAGGCGCTCGCGACGCTCAGGGGCAGCCAGGCCACGGCCAAGGCCAAAGCGAAGTTCATCCTCGCCACGGATGGCGTGGACTTCGAAGCTGAAGATCTTGCCAGCGGCGAGACCGTTGCCTGCGCGTACAAGGGTTTTCCGGATCATTTCGGCTTCTTCCTGGCGCTGGCGGGCATCAGCACGGTCCGTCAGATCAGCGAAAACGCTTTCGACATCCGGGCTACGAGCCGCCTCAATCGCCTGTACGTCGAGCTGCTGAAGGACAACCCCGAATGGGGCCAGGGCGAGCGCCGCCAGGATATGAACAAGTTCATGGCGCGCCTGATCTTCTGCTTCTTTGCCGAAGACACCGGTATTTTCGCGGGCAAGGGGCGCTTCACCGAAACCGTGGGGACAATGAGCGCCAGGGATTCGTCCAACACGCACGAAGTCATCGCCACCTTGTTCCGCGCCATGAACACGAAGCGCGAGGACAGGGCGGGCGGCGGCATTCCGCGCTGGGCTGACGAGTTCCCTTACGTCAACGGACGCCTGTTTTCAGGCAGCGATGAGGTTCCGCGGTTCAGCAAGATCGCGCGCTCCTATCTGCTGCATGTAGGTGGCCTGGATTGGACCAAGATCAATCCCGACATCTTCGGCTCGATGATCCAGGCGATTACCGAAGACGACGAGCGCGGCGAACTGGGAATGCACTACACTAGCGTTCCCAACATCCTCAAGGTGCTGAACCCGCTGTTCCTCGACGATCTGCGCGCCAGGCTGGAAGACGCGGGAGACAACCCGCGCACCTTGCTGAACCTGCGCAAGCGAATTGCCCGCATTCGCGTGTTCGATCCGGCCTGTGGTTCGGGCAACTTCCTGGTGATCGCCTACAAGGAAATGCGCGCTATTGAGGCCGAGATCAACAAGCGGCGTGGTGAGCCAGATCGCGCGTCCGATATCCCGCTCACCAACTTTCGCGGAATCGAGCTGCGCGACTTCCCGGCGGAGATCGCCCGCCTTGCGCTGGTCATCGCTGAGTATCAGTGCGATGTTTTGTACCGGGGACAGAAACTGGCGCTGGCTGAGTTTCTGCCTCTAAGCAGTGAGAACTGGATCGTTTGTGGCAATGCACTGCGACTGGATTGGTTGAGCATTTGCCCGTCGACCGGAGCCTGTGTGAAGATGCAGGCCGATGATCTGTTTGGCACTCCCCTTGATCAGGCGGAAATTGACTTTGAGAACGAAGGGGGAGAGACGTACATTTGCGGTAATCCACCGTTCAAAGGTGCGAGGAAACAGACCCTCGCGCAAAAGAGTGACATGGCATTAGTCTTCGGCGGAGGAAATGACTACAAGGACTGCGATTACGTTGTGGCCTGGTACATCAAGGCATCGGAATACTCCAACGTCCGTGCTACTGACTTTGCGTTTGTCTCGACTAACTCGATTTCTAGAGGTGAGCAGGTTGAGCACTTGTGGTCCCGTCTTTATCGCAACGGCGAATCTATTTTATTTGGTCACACACAGTTCCGTTGGGCGAACAATGCCAAGCTGAACGCGGGAGTATGGTGCGTCATCATCGGAGTCACTCGGGACAAGGCGAAGAGGCGACGCATCTTTGACGGTGAAACAGTCCGTGAAGTGGCGTCGATCTCCCCCTACTTGATTGCAGGTAACGAGGACTACATTCGCCAGGCTGCCGGGGCACTTGCCACTCAGCTCCCAAAACTTGTTTCAGGCAACATGGCGAGAGACGGTGGCAACTTGATCCTGGAGAGCGACGAGAAGGAGTCGCTTCTTAAAGAGGCTCCGAACGCAAGGCCCCTGCTTCGACCACTCATTGGGACGACTGAGATCAGACAAGGGACTCGGCGCTGGTGCATTTGGGTGGAAGATGATGATGTCGGCTTCGCCATGTCTATTGAACCAATCCGCAAGCGGATTGAAGCTACACGGGATTTTCGACTGCGTTCAAAAGCACCAACCACTATTGGCTACTCACGGATTCCACACCGGTTTGCACAGCGATGTCACATTGAGTCGAGTTCCATAGTCTTGCCAAAGAACACGGTGGATGGCATTCCCTACCTGACACCCGATTTCGTATCAAGCAATACGATTACGACTGATCTCGCCTTTGTGACGTTCACAGACGAGGAATGGGTGCTGGCGATCCTTTCTTCCACTCTACATCGCATCTGGGCAGAAGCAATCTCTGGCGGACTTGGGGCCGGGATTAGGTATTCATCGTTGCTCACGTATAACGGTTTCCCGCTACCAGTGCTTACGGAAAAGAACAAGGCCGATCTCACGCGCTGCGCGGAAGACATCCTGCTGGCCCGGGAACGGCACTTCCCGGCGACCATCGCCGAACTCTACGATGCCGAGAAAATGCCCGATGACCTACGCGCGGCGCACGAGCGCAATGACGAAGTGCTGGAGCGCATCTACATCGGTCGGCGCTTCAAGAACGATACCGAGCGGCTGGAAAAGCTATTCGATCTCTACACCAAAATGACCGCTTCGGCTGGCCCGGCCAAAGGCGCGAAGCGCAAAGCGGGGGGCAAAGCATGAACGACAAGATCAAATCCGTACCGTCCGTTTCCGTCAGCTACGCCCGCAGTGGCGCATCGACCAAGGTGAATGCGCTTGGCATGCGCCCGATGCAGGAGCGGGCTTACGAAAAGCGGGGCGAGCAATACCTGCTCATCAAGTCGCCGCCCGCCTCTGGCAAGAGCCGCGCGCTGATGTTCATCGCGCTCGACAAGCTGCACAACCAGGGCATCAAGCAGGCCATCATCGTTGTGCCCGAGAAATCCATCGGGGCCAGCTTCAACAACGAGACGCTGTCGAAGTACGGCTTCTGGGCCGACTGGCACGTGGAGCCGAAGTGGAACCTGTGCAACGCGCCGGGCAATGACAACGGCGGCAAGGTCAAGTCGCTGGGCGCGTTCCTCGAGAGCGATGACAAGGTGCTGGTATGCACCCACGCGACCTTCCGCTTCGCGGTGGACGCCTATGGTGTGGAGGCATTCGATGATCGGTTAATTGCCGTGGATGAGTTCCACCATGTGTCGGCCAATCCCGACAACAAGCTGGGCACGCATCTCGGACAGTTCATTGAGCGCGGCAAGACGCATATTGTCGCCATGACCGGCTCGTACTTCCGGGGTGATGCCGAGGCTGTGCTGTCGCCACAGGATGAAGCGAAGTTCGATACCGTTACCTATACCTACTACGAGCAGCTCAGCGGCTACGAGTACCTCAAGCAGCTTGATATCGGCTACTTCTTCTACAGCGGGTCTTACGTTGACGACATCCTCAACGTCCTCGATCCAGAAGAAAAGACCATCATCCACATCCCCAACGTCAATTCGCGCGAAAGCACGAAGGACAAGCTGCGCGAGGTGGAGCACATCATCGAGGCGCTGGGGGAGTGGCAGGGCATCGATCCGGCGACAGGTTTCCAGCTTGTGAAGCGTCCTGATGGTCGCGTGCTGCGCATTGCTGACCTGGTGGATGACGAGCCTTCGAAGCGTGACCGGGTGGTGGCCGCGCTAAAAGACCCGGCGCAGAAGAACAACCGCGACCATGTCGACATCATCATCGCTCTGGGCATGGCGAAGGAGGGATTCGACTGGATCTGGTGTGAGCGTGCGTTGACCGTAGGCTACCGCGCCAGCCTGACTGAAATTGTGCAGATCATCGGTCGGGCGACCCGCGACGCGCCGGGCAAGACGCGGGCCACGTTCACCAACCTGATCGCCGAGACGGACGCATCCGAGGAGGCAGTCACCGAGGCCGTCAACGATACGCTAAAGGCCATTGCGGCAAGCCTGCTGATGGAGCAGGTGCTTGTGCCGCGCTTCGAGTTCAGGCCCAAGAACCCCGATAGCGGCCCGACGCCAGACTTTGACTATGGCGAGGGCGGCTATGACCCAGATCGCTGCAACACCGGCTTCAACGATCAGACGGGCACATACCAGATCGAGATCAAGGGGCTAGTCGAACCCAAGGGCAAGGAGGCGGCGCGAATTTGTCAGGAAGATCTGAACGAAGTGATCGCGGCTTTCGTTCAGGACAAGTCCAACATCGAGCGCGGCCTGTTCGATGAAGAGCTGGTACCCGAAGAACTGACTCAGGTCCGCATGGGCAAGATAATCCGGGAGAAGTATCCGCATCTCGAGGCCGAAGACCAAGAGGCGGTCCGTCAGCACGCCATTGCTGCGCTCAACCTCGTCCAGCAGGCCAAACGGCTGGTTACGGACGGCGAAAACGGCGAGGTGGCGCGCAACACCTCCCTAATAGACGGGGTGCGTCGTTTCGCGATGGATGTGCGCGAGCTAGACATAGACCTCATCGACCGGATCAACCCCTTTGGCGAAGCCTATGCCATCCTCGCCAAGAAGATGAACGAGGAGAGTTTGAAGCACGTCGCTGCAGCCATTTCGGCCAAGCGCACGGCCATGACACCAGAAGAGGCTAAAGTGATCGCCACGCGAGCAGTGGAGTTCAAGCGCGAGCGGGGCCGGGTACCATCGGTGACTTCGCAGGACCCTTGGGAAAAGCATCTCGCTGAAGGCGCGGCGGCCTTTATGCGCTACAAGGCAGAGGGGCGTTATGAGTAATTCCGATCTCGATGATCTGGCCGCGGAACTGGCCGAGTTCGCACCGCCCGAAAAGAAGAGAGGGCGTTCGCCCATCGAAGAGCGCGTGATCGCCGGTTTCGAGGAAATTCAGCGTTTCGTCGAAGAGCATGGGCGAGTGCCGCAGCACGGCGAGGATCGCGACATCTTTGAGCGCCTGTATGCAGTGCGGCTCGACCGCCTGCGCGCGCTTCCGGAATGGCATGCCTTGCTGGAGCCGCTGGATCATCAGCGCTTGCTGGCCGGGTCACCTGCTGCCGCAGGTTCAGCGAATGAAGCCATAGACGTCGACGAATTGGCATCCGAGCTTGCAGACGTTTCCTGCGACAATGACATCACGGTCCTGCGCCATGTCCGCGGTAGTGCCGAAAAAAAGGCTGCGGAGGAGATCGCTAACAGGGAGAAATGCAAAGACTTTGATCGCTTCAAGCCGTTATTCGATCAAGTGCAGCGCGAGCTTGCGGCTGGATTTCGCGAGACCCGGCCATTCCGTGATGATGCCCGTATCGAGAGGGGCCACTGGTTCATTCTCGGCGGCCAGAAAGCATATATTGCCGAGGAAGGGGAGGAGTTTGTTGCCGACTATGGGCGAAAGGATCGTCGCCTGCGGGTGATCTTCGACAATGGAACGGAGAGCATGATGCTCAAGCGCTCCGTTGAGAGAGCACTGCAAAAGGACGAGGCGGGTCGGCGCATCACTGATCCAGTCGCCGGGCCGCTATTTGCCAGCGAGAGTGAATACGGCGACCTCGCCAGCGGCACGATTTACGTCCTTCGCAGCAAGTCCCAGGATGCCGCCATCACTCCGCACCGCGATGTGCTCCACAAGATTGGCGTGACCGGTGGTGACGTGAAATCGAGGATCGCTAACGCCAAGCTCGACCCGACCTTTCTGCTGGCCGATGTGGAGGTTGTTGCGACCTATAATCTTGCCAACATAAATCGGACGAAGCTTGAAAACCTGATCCATCGCCTCTTCGATCCAGCGCGGCTTAATATCGAGATTAAAGACCGATTTGGAAATCCGGTGATCCCGCGCGAATGGTTTCTTGTCCCGCTGTTCGTGATCGACGAAGCGGTTGCTCGCATCAGGGACGGCAGCATTACCGGCTATGTGTACGACACAAAGGCCGCGAAGCTTGTGATGGCAAGCAACTGATGGCGCGGTTCGTTAAACTGTCGTTCCGCTCGTGGTGCGGGTAGTGGAGCCGATGCCGCTATGGGCGGGGGAGAGTCCGAGCGTCGCACCGCTGCGCAGCGAAAGATCGATCGTGCCTTCGATGAGCCTGCGTTCGTTAGCGAAGCCGCTTTCGGCCGGAGTGCTGAAGATGTTGGCGACGTCTTCGAAGCGCAGGCTGAGCCTAATCGTCAGAAGCGGGAGGAGGCTGATGAAGAGCCCCCTTCTTCCAGGGCAAAACAACTTTCTGTGGATAAGTGTCTGAGGGTCCAATTCTCCCTCGGCGAGCCCCAGACTCGCAACCCCCCGGCGGTGCTGGCTCTCAGCCGTTTCCCAGGTGGCAAATCAAAAAAAACGGTGAAAGCCGGGACTTAGCGAAATGTGTCCTGGGCTCTTGCCGGGAATCCGAGTACCGGCGATACTGCCCATGCCTCTGATGAGGCGTCTCCATCATGGCGCGCCAACGCCACGATGGAGACTAACTCAGCCCTTCTTCCTCAAGGAGCTAAGCTATGTCTGCTGATACCCGCTTTCTTTCGTCATTTGAAGCCACTCGGCGAACACGTAAGAGCTGCTCGACCCGACGGCCTACATAGCAGCTGCTCCGCCCTGCGTTCGCCTGATCGATAGGCGAGCTCCCAACACCTCAACCTGAAACCCTGCCAGCGCGCCCGCGCACTCCGTGCGTGAGGATGAAGTGCGTCCGCGCGTGGCCACCTCCAGAAAGGACCCTCACTATGGGTGTGATTGAACGAAATGGTTCATTCAACGAGCAGCGGATGGCCGAGCGGATCGATGCGCTACGATCTTTCCTGCGCGCTCTCGAGCGACTATAGCGCGGCCAGCAGCCAGACGCGTCGGAGCTAGAGGACGCACCTTTGACCGCCAACTGGCGTTTCGGCCAATGCGGTCTGCCTGGAGGGCGCAATGTTCGACCATCCGGTGCGGGGCAGCGGTGCGGGGCAGCATTGCGCCTTTCAGGATCACCCCGGAGCTCTGGTATATCGATCTGGAGCTCGGTTTCGCGCACACCTCTTCGCGGTTTTATCGCTTGGGAAATCCGGCGAAAGCCATTCCCGACAACGTCGACTGAGGACCAGGAAAGACAGGCCACGGACAACAGGCAGAGCAACTCGTTACCGCGGTCTGCGGTTGCTTTTCCGATCGAGTCCCTGTCGAGGCAGGCCCGGCCTGGGGCGTAGCCCCAATTTCAGAGGATCAATGCAATGTGTACCAATTCCTGTGAGACTGAAACACCACCGAATGCTGGCTCCGAACTTGACGCCCTCCTCAAGGAAGTCGTCGAAAAGGTCCGCGCTTCGCTGCACTTCGACCAAATATCCCTGGACAAGTGCTTGTCAGTGATCACGGCTGACCGGTCGGTAGCTCGTAGCGAAGATGAGCTTTTCAGCCGTGCTTTTTCAATACTCCTAGACGATGCGGACCACCTGCGGGTCGAGGAGCGCGACAGCCGTGCACTCTTTATTCTCAAGTCAGCTCTGGAACAAGCGAGACGGGGAAGCTGGGAAAACCTCCAGCTTGAGCCTCTTGGGCAAGAAAGTGAACCGTTGAACACCTCTAATCATCCTGTCTGGATTGTGGGCGACGGGGTGACGGAACGGATTCTCTTTGTCGATCACGTTTGGGATACCCGTTCCCCCTCGTTCGCGGAGAGGCGTTGCAGGCTGATGGCTCTGGCTCTCACGGCCGCAGACAAGCTCTCCATAACAAATCCAATGGATTCTCCTTGGCAACGCACAGGGGTCGGGATTGCGATGATCGACTGCTCAGACAGCTTCTCTGTCCCACTGCAGGGCGTCTATCGTTTGAGCGACATCGATCCGCTGTTCGGTGTGGACGGCATAGGCAAGACGCTGAAAGACTTGCTACGCCGCTTCAGGGAAGAGGTGCAGGTGGAGCTCGACAAAGCCGCGGCGAGGTTAAATACAGGCACACGACTGTGGCTCGATTTTCCGCTGAGACTATACCGCACCACGGACGTGCCACCAGCAATGTCCGAAGGCGGCAATCAGTGACGGTGATCCGAGCTGCAGCGTCTGGATGGATCTCCTATCCGCTCTGACTTCGGGTCGGCATGCATTTTGTTGATGCTGACCCTGCCCATGGCTAGGAACCGCCGCGCAGAGAGGGAGGAGTTGCCGAAATTTCCGATTCAGCAGCAAACGCCGTCTGAAGGTATGTTGGTGAAATAGCATATGAAAGGGCAAACGACGTTTGCGCAGGCGACAGATTTCTCGCTGCAGCTTCCCCCATCTTCGATGGCACGACGATGCGCCTGCTCTGGCCTCCAGAGGGGCGCTGGGGGATGCTGTACTTTCCTCCCGCCAGTTGGCTGCAAGACGTCAATCTGTTCGGCCGGTCTTGCCGATAGGAGAAACTTGATGGCTTTTGGAGGGCGATCACCTTTCATCAGGCAGCGTGCAGCGCATCATTGAATGTCAGGAGATGGTAATGGAACTCAAGGCAACGCCTGCCAATGAGAGTCGAGAACTCTCTGATGATTCGATTGAGAAACACAACGCTCGCGTCGCGGACTTCGATGCCGAACTCTATCGGGTGCTTGACGCGATGACTGACGACCAGTGTCGGGAGGTTGTCGCCATGGCCAAGGAGGAAGGCCTCGCGATGAACCAGATCGCGGAACGAATGCGCACGCCGCTTGGGGGTAAATGGGCGGATAACGAACACGTTCGGGCAGGCATTGACATCTACCAGTCCGCTCTCCTGCGCCTCGACGAATATGACGACGACTTCCGGCCTCGTCCTGCCCGTATCCCGATGGCGACGACCGCGGATGGCGCTGAAATCTTCTACCTGACAGCTGAAGGGGAATACGAAGTTGTCGTGGCCGATCGCTCGGCGCGGTTCAAAGCTGGCTTCGATCCGAAGTTCCGCATGGATGTCAGTGACGCAGCCCGGGCCGAAGATATAGCGCGCAAGTTGATTGCAGACGGGTCCCGCAGCCTCGACCTAAAGATGGCCTGACCCCATAGGGTGGTCCGGTTTCAATCTTAGTTCATGATCGGCCTTGGGGCTATTGCCTGGGCAGATGACGGTGCTGCTCCGCTTGCTGGCGCAGGCCAGATGATGGCCTCGGGTGCCGGTGGCTTGTATCCAAGCGACGAGTGTGGCCTCTCGGTGTTGTAGTACTGCGGATTCCGAGCTGAAGCCGGCCGGCATTCC
>NZ_VLJG01000056.1:0-146257 GCF_007829415.1 Aminobacter sp. J44
AATGTCGTCGGCGAGAAGAAGGTGCCGATCGTCGACACCTGGTGGCAGACCGAAACCGGCGGCATCCTGATCACCCCGCTGCCGGGCGCAACGGACCTGAAGCCAGGTTCAGCGACACGGCCGTTCTTCGGCGTCCAGCCGCAGCTCGTCGACAATGACGGCAACGTCCTCGAAGGGGCTGCCGACGGCAATCTGTGCATCATCGCCTCGTGGCCGGGACAGATGCGCACCGTCTATGGCGACCATGAGCGCTTCATCCAGACCTATTTTTCCACCTACAAGGGCAAGTACTTTACCGGCGACGGCTGCCGCCGCGACGAGGACGGCTATTACTGGATCACCGGCCGCGTCGATGACGTCATCAACGTCTCGGGCCACCGCATGGGCACGGCGGAAGTCGAATCCGCGCTCGTCTCCCATGAAAAGGTCTCGGAAGCAGCCGTCGTCGGCTATCCGCATCCGATCAAGGGCCAGGGCATCTACTGCTACGTCACGCTGATGGCGGGCGAGGAGGGTTCGGACGAATTACGCAAGGAGCTGGTTGCGCATGTGCGCAAGGAGATCGGCCCGATCGCCTCGCCTGACCTCATTCAGTTCTCCCCGGGCCTGCCGAAGACGCGCTCAGGCAAGATCATGCGCCGCATCCTGCGCAAGATTGCCGAGGACGACTTCGAGTCGCTCGGCGACACCTCGACGCTTGCCGACCCCGCCGTCGTCACCGACCTGATCGAGAACCGGCAGAACAAAAGGGCCTGAGGCGAAAGCCTCGCTAGCCATCAAAGCAAACACAGCGCCGCGCACCACCACGCGGCGCTGTTCTTTTGGCTAGGTCGTGCAGCAAGGCTATGCCGTCACCAGACCGTCACCGCAGTGCGGCTCAAGCATTCCGGCCTGGATCCTCGGGTCGAGCCCGAGGATGACGATTGGATTGACGAGAAAGAACTCTGCAGTGGCGCAGGTGCCTGCCAGAAGCGTTCAGCCGCCMGGCCTTTTTGACCTAACGATTAMGTCCCMACCTCGTCATCCTCGGGCYCGACCCGAGGATCCAGGCCGGAACGCTGCCAACAAACCAGCGGTGAAGAACGAGCTCCGCCCTTCAGCACCCGATCTGCTCTCGAATCCGATCAACCTGTTCCTTGGAACGGCAGACGTTCTCGCAGGGTATGCCGTCGCCATCCCCATCAGCACGGCTGTAGCCGCTGCACCAGAGGATCACGGCCTCCTCGCAGCTGCGGACCGCCTTGCAGCTGCGCGCCTGCGCCATCAGGACGTAGTGCATGGCGGGTGACCGCCGCGACATCGGAATATCCTGAGGGGCGGAAGTCGCAGCAAAAGCCTCCGGACCAGCGAAATTTGGCGCCAGCGCGAATGGCACCGCCAGAAAGATGAGCGCCCCTAATCCCCGATTTTTCATGCCCCTGCCCTTACTCCCATCGGCGGCTTAGTCGCCGTACGGGCAAGACTTCAACCTTCTCCCCTTGTAATCCGTGCCAAAGGACCCCACACTTTCCTTCGTGTTCAACGAAACGAAAGGAGGTGATCCGATGTCGAGTGGTTTCAACCGTAGCGTGGCCCCGGCGGATCGTCCTTTCGGGAAGCAGTCTTCCTGACAGGCGCGTGACGCGCGGCTGGTGGGTATCCACCCCACGGGCCGCACCACGGAAGAAAACGCGAAGGGCCGGCAGAGATGCCGGCCCTTTTCCTTTCCGGAAGAACTTACTTCGTGAGCGCCAGGCGCTCGATGTTGCCTGCAATGGCCTTGAAGGTGGAAATCAGCTCCTGCCCGGTGGAGGCAAGATAGTAGTGCTTGACGCCGCCGGTGTCGGGCGAAGCGCAGTTGGACATCACCGCCTTGGCGGAAGACTGATCCAGCTTGAAGCCGACGGTGAAAATTTCGACTCCCGCCTTCTTCATCTCGGTGCAGAGTTTTTCGGCGTAGTTGCGCGCCTTGAAGGCCTGGTTGCGCACCTCCTGGCCGTAGGGCACGTCGGCATGCGCGGTGTTGAATTCGCCGTCCGTCATCAGGATGGCATACTTGGCGTACTTCTTGTCGCCGTAGGGATGCGGCTGGGCCGAGGCAGACAACACACCGGACCACTTTGGTGACAGCAGATACCAGCCCCACTGGATGCCAACCTGGCCGGCAGTGTAGCCGTCGGCATTGAACGAATCGATCCGGGCTTTCAGCGCATTGGCATCGGCCGTCAGCGGCATTAGCGCCGCGGAGGGACAGAACTTGATTCGGTAATCGCGATTCACCCGCTGCACCTCAGGGCCTGCGTCAGTGAACTGGTTGGTCCCCTCGCGCTCTGTGCTGCACAGCGGTCCCGAATAGCTGGCAAGCGTCACTTTCGGCGCCTCGACTGGCGAGTCGCGGTCGGTCTCGACGTAGACCGTGTTCGACAGCGGCCCGGCATTCACCGAATCCGCATAGGGCACGATCGCGATGCGAACACGATCATTGCCGTGGAGGTTGCCACCTAGCAGCTGGTCGACGGCAGCCTTTGCCGCGGTTTTGAGATCCTTGAGCTTGTTCCCAGCCATCGAGCCGGTGATGTCGAGCACCATGGCAACGTCGATGTGGCGGTCGGAATAGATCGCGCTCGCCTCGGTGGTGATCCGCTGCTTATTGGCCGTGCCGAATACCGCGAAGGCAACATCGATCTCTACGCTCGCTTGCGCGGTAATCGTGCCGACGGTGCGGTCGATGACGAGGTTGTCGAGTTGGACGCGTCCTTCCTCAGCGTAGGCGCGCAGGCCATTGGCGACGAGAAACGCCTCGACCACCTGTGGCGCATCCTTTTCCGCGATCGCTCCGGTGGTGAGGTCGCGCGCGGTCGAAGTCACCGCCGCATCGAGCGCCGCCACCAGGTTGGATCTCGTCAGGGCGATCTGCGCAACATTAACGCCATATCCGGCACCGAGCAGCAGCACCGGCATGGTCAGGCCGGCCATCATCGCGAAATTTCCGCGGCGGTCGCGCCACAACCTTCGTGCTGCGGCAGAAATTCTCGCAAGTCCAAGCATGTTTGCCTCCAGCGAGAATGACGAAACTTATTCGTCATCCAGCTGGCGAATAGAATATCTACTCGCCCGCGTGGCAAATCTGGGGACTTGCTATGAAGCAACTGTTAACAGCGCGGGCCGGACAGACATATTGGTTGAGGATAGGTGAACTCAATGAATAGTTTTACAGCTATTCACACGTTCTTCCTCGTGAAGTGAACTCGGTCGCGTCAGAAATCGCAGGCGACGCCCTTGATTTCCCAGTCGCCATAACGGGCCGGATCCTTGCCGCCGCGCCCGCCGATTTCCTTCGGCAGCTTGCCCTCGCGCTTCTGCATTTCCCGGCGCCGTTCCTCGGCTTCCGCGAGCGCGCGCAGGGCTGCAGGGGGAAGTTCACGAACTGGCTTTTCGGTCTGAGCTTCTTCGTTCTCGTGCATGGCCAAACATTGAATTTGTCGGGGATTCCACCCATCATATAGACAGTTAGCGTGGCGGGATCGACCCCGGCAACCGCTTGGGTACACTTATCGGAGACAGTCTGGATGAACGTCATCCGCACGGCAATGCTGCTGGCCCTGATGACGGCGCTCTTCATGGGCGTTGGCTACCTCATTGGCGGTGAAGGCGGCATGATGATCGCGTTCCTGATCGCTGCCGGCATGAACCTTTTCAGCTACTGGAATGCTGACAAGATGGTGCTGCGCATGCACAACGCGGTCGAGGTCGACGAGCGTAACGCCCCTGAATTCTACGGCATCGTCAAGGCGCTGGCCGAGCGCGCCGGCCTGCCGATGCCGCGCGTTTACCTGATCGACAACGCCCAGCCGAACGCCTTTGCGACCGGCCGCAACCCGCAGAACGCTGCGGTTGCCGCAACGACGGGGCTTCTTCAGCGCCTGTCCCGCGAGGAAGTCGCAGGCGTGATGGCGCACGAGCTCGCACACGTTCAGAACCGCGACACGCTGACCATGACGATCACGGCTACGCTTGCCGGCGCGATCTCGATGCTCGGCAACTTCGCCTTCTTCATGGGCGGCTCGAACCGCGAAAACAACAACCCGCTTGGTGCCATTGGCGTGCTCGTCGCCGTCATCGTTGCGCCGCTCGCGGCGATGATCGTGCAGATGGCGATCAGCCGCACGCGCGAATACGCTGCCGACCGGCGCGGCGCGGAAATCTGCGGCCAGCCGCTATGGCTTGCCTCGGCGCTGGAGAAGATCGCCMCTGCCGCGCACGCGATCCGCAACGACGCGGCGGAGCACAACCCCGCCACCGCACACATGTTCATCATCAACCCGCTGTCGGGCGAGAAGATGGACAACCTGTTTTCGACCCACCCGGACACCGGCAACCGCATCGCGGCCCTGCGCAAGATGGCGCAGGAGTTCGGCACCGGCGGCGGCGCACCAACGCGGCGGGCAGATTCCGGCCCGGCCGCAGCCCCGCGCGGCGAAGCCCCCTCGCCGCAGGCCGGCCCCTGGGGTGCACGGCCCCAGGCTGAGCAGCCGCGTCCGAACAATCCGCAAACAAATCCATGGGGACGCAATCCCTCGGGTCCCTGGAGATAACGATCATGACTGACGGCGTTCGCCGCTCGCGCGGCGGCGCGAAGAAGACCTCCCCGAAACCAGCCGCAGACGCGCCGGGCCTTGCTGCCCGGCGTACTGCTGCACGGCTTCTGGCGGCGGTCGTCGACGCAAAGACTTCCCTCGATGGCCTGACAGACAACGATCACGGCCATCCGCAATTCCTCGCGCTCGATATGCGCGACCGGGCGCTGGTGCGTGCGATCCTGACGACGGCGCTGCGCTACCGCCTGACGATCGAGGCATTGATCGTGGCGCGGCTTGAGCGTCCGCTGCCGGCCAACGCCCGATCGCTGTCGCATATTCTGCATGTCGCGGCCGCGCAGATGCTGTTCCTCGACGTGCCGGATTCCGCCGCTGTCGACCTTGCCGTCACCCACGCGAAATCCGATCCACGCACCGCGCGCTTTGCCGCTCTCGTCAACGGCGTGCTGCGCGAGATGGCTCGGCGCAAGGATCGTGCGCTTCCAGCGGTCCTTGCAAAGACCGTCGATACCCCCGGCTGGTTCTTTGAGCGCCTCGTTGCCGCCTATGGTGAGGAGGTCGCGAAGGCCATTGCGGCAGCTCACCGCACCGAAGCGCCGATCGACCTCACGGTGAAATCGGATGCGGCCGGCTGGGCCGAAAAGCTCGGCGGCATAGTCCTGCCCACTGGCGGCGTTCGACTCGAATCGCTCGAGGGTTCCGTCACTCAGCTTCCCGGCTTCGCCGAAGGCGAGTGGTGGGTGCAGGATGCGGCTGCTTCCATCCCGGCGCAGATGCTGGGCGATAATTCCGGCCAGCGCGTCGCCGATCTTTGCGCGGCTCCCGGCGGCAAGACGGCACAGCTTGCACAGGCGGGTGCCCGTGTCACCGCACTTGAGCTTTCGCCCAACCGGGCAAAACGCCTTAAATCCAATCTCGAACGCCTGAAGCTCGACGCAGAAGTGATCGTCACCGACCTCTTTGCCTACGAGCCGGAGGAAAAGTTCGATGCTGTGCTGCTCGACGCGCCCTGCTCTTCCACCGGAACGGTGCGGCGTCATCCTGACGTGCTCTGGACCAAGGGCCCTGAGGACATCGAAAAGCTCGCCAGGCTGCAGGCCCGGATGCTCGAGAAGGCGCTGACGCTGGTAAAGCCCGGCGGGCGGATCGTCTTTTCCAACTGCTCGCTTGATCCGCAGGAAGGCGAACAGCTTTATCGCGATTTCCTCGCCGCACATCCGGAGGTCGAGCCCGACCTGGTAACGGTGGGTGAACTGGCATTCGCCGGACCCTTCTTGACGGAGCATGGCGCGCTTCGTACCACCCCCGCAGGCCTCGATCTCGGGGCTCCTGCACGGTCCGGTCTCGACGGCTTCTACGCCGCCCGGATGCGGCTTAGATAGGCCGGAATCCCGGCATTTTCGCCTTCGCAGGAATCAATCGCTCATCTAAGCTGCGCTCGCCGATCCTTTGGCGGGGTGCGGCGATTCGGAGGATGTCCGCTTTGACGCTCTTCAGGGGCAGCTCCCCGCAGATCTGGGGATTTGTAGCCTCGACCTTGTGGCGCAGACTGCGTGGCCGTCTGCGTGTAGGACCTGTTTATCGCTGGCGCTTCACGGGACGCACCCCGGAGCGGGTCCTGATCGCGCCCCCTGATTTACGTCTCGCCGACCCCCAGATCGCCATGGAAATCTACCATGGCCGCTTTCCTTTCGCCGGCCGCCTGGTCGACACCCACGGCCAGTCTCCGTTCACGATCAACGTCAACGACAGCGCCTGGAACTCAGCGCTGCACGGCTTCCGCTGGCTGCGCCACATGCGCGCCGCAGAGACCGACCTTGCCGCCGCCAATGCGCGTGCGCTGGTGCGCGACTGGATCAACGTGCATGGCCGCAAGATCAACGGCGTTGCGTGGATGCCAGCAATCACCGCGCGGCGCATCATCGCCTGGCTGCAGCACTCCGCCGTCGTGCTGCAGGGCGCCGACTATCCGTTCTACCGCCTGTTCCTGAAGTCGCTGGCGATTCAGATACGCTACCTGCGCGCCGTCGCGCAGGAAATGTCGCCGGGCGAAGAGAAGCTGCGCGCCCGCATCGCGCTTGCCTTCGCTGCGCTGTCGCTGCCGACGCCGCCCTCAACGCTTCGTGCGGCCTCCCGCCAGCTCGCCATCGAGCTCGACGCGCAGATCCTGCCGGACGGCGGGCACGTATCCCGCAATCCGGAAGCCGTGCTCGAGCTGCTCGCCGACCTTTTGCCGCTGCGCCAGACCTATTTCAACCAAGCGGAGCATCCGCCGGAAGCATTGATCGGCGCGGTGGAGCGGATGCTGCCGGCCCTGCGTTTCTTCCGTCACCGCGACGGCACGCTCGCGCGCTTCAACGGCATGGGCGCGACCAGCCACGACCGCATCGCCTCGATCCTGCATCATGATGACACGGCCGGCGCGCCGCTGCTGCATGCGCCCCATTCCGGCTACGAGCGGCTGGTGATGGGCAACACAACGGTGATCGCCGACACGGGCGTCGCTCCGCCGCCGGAGCTTTCGCACTGCGCGCAGGCTGGCTGCCTGTCGTTCGAGATGTCGTCAGGACGCAGCCACTTCATCGTCAATTGCGGCGTCGACACCTATGGCGCCGATGACTTCCGGCCGCTGGCGCGTTCAACTGCAGCGCACTCGGCGCTGACGCTCAACGACACTTCCTCCGCCCGCTTCATCCTCGGCAAGGAGCTTGCGCGCATCGTCGGCGCGCCCCTGATCGACGGGCCAAGGCACGTCCACTGCCAGCGCCTCGATTCCGAAGGCATCCAAGGCTTTGTCGCGCGCCACGACGGCTACGCCGCCCGCTTTGGGCTCTACCACGAGCGTGAGCTTGCTTTGTCGGCGAACGGCGACGTGCTCGAAGGCATTGACCGGGTGAACCGCAAGGACGGCGAGGTGGCAAAGGCCAACGGCCGCGACCGCGTCACGGCGCGGTTTCACCTCCATCCGGACGTGCAGCTGTTCGAGAACGGCCGCGGCCATTTCGTGCTTCAGGGCGCGGAAGAGAGCTGGGAGTTTTCCTGCGAGGAACTCGCGCCACAGGCCGAGGAATCGCTGTTCTTCGCCGGTCTCGGCGGCCCACGCCGTAGCCATCAGATCGTGCTCACCTACGCGGCCTCCGACCATCCGGAGATTCACTGGCGGCTGAAGAGGCTGTAGGTGCGAGGCGCGACGGACCCCGCGCCCGACGGGCTGGTGGTATGCGTCACGGGAGCAGATTGGTGAGGCGCCAATCACAACGTGATGGGAAGCGCCAGTGGAGTCATCCTGCAGCGCCTCGCGCCGTCGTTCATCGATCTGAGACACTCCCGCCCCCTTCCCTACAAGGGGGAGGGTCAGGGTGGGGGTGAAGACCTCCCTCGCCGCCTCGATTCATTCCCTTCCTCCACCTCCCGCAGCGCTGACGGCGTTTTCAAAACTGGCCGGCTGTGGTAGGCCCCCGCCAACCCCTCCCCGCTTCCAACCAGCCGGAGCCACAACCATGGCCGTCGTCTCGAAGAAAATCCCTGCTCCCGATCTTGTCCCGCTGCGCCGCGCGCTTCTGTCGGTGTCCGACAAGACCGGCCTGATCGACCTCGCAAAGGCGCTGCACGATCGCAGCGTCGAGCTGATCTCGACCGGCGGCACCTCGAAGGCGATCGCCGCAGCCGGCATTCCGGTCAGGGACGTTTCCGACATCACCGGCTTCCCGGAAATCATGGACGGCCGCGTCAAGACGCTGCATCCGTCGGTGCATGGCGGCCTGCTCGCAATCCGTGACGACGAAGAGCATCGCGCCGCGATGGAAGCGCACAATATCGGCGCCATCGACCTTGCCGTCATCAACCTCTACCCGTTCGAGGAAGTGCGCGCCGCTGGCGGTGACTATGCCTCGGTGGTCGAGAACATCGACATCGGCGGCCCGGCCATGGTCCGCGCCTCGGCCAAGAACCACGCCTACGTCGCCATCGTCACCGACCCGGCCGACTACACGCGCCTGATCGAGACCCTCGCCGCCAACGACGGTGCAACGCCGTACCGCTTCCGCCAGGAGCTGGCCGCCAAGGCCTATGCCCGCACGGCAGCTTATGACGCGGCGATCTCCGGCTGGTTTGCCGATGCGCTGGAAATCGAGTCGCCCACCTGGCGCGCCTTCGGCGGCAAGCTGGAAAATGTGATGCGCTATGGCGAGAACCCGCACCAGAAGGCGGGCTTCTACGTCAATGGCGACAAGCGCCCGGGCGTCGCCACCGCGCGCCAGCTGCAGGGCAAGCAGCTCTCCTACAACAACGTCAACGACACCGACGCGGCCTTCGAGCTCGTCGCCGAGTTCGACCCGAAGCGCACCGCGGCGGTCGCCATCATCAAGCACGCCAATCCGTGCGGCGTTGCCGAGGGCGAGACGCTGAAGGACGCCTACCTGCGTGCGCTTGCCTGCGACCCGGTCTCGGCTTTCGGTGGCATCGTCGCGCTCAACCGCCTGCTCGACGCCGAAGCGGCCGAGGAAATCGTCAAGACCTTCACCGAGGTGATCATCGCGCCGGAAGCTTCGCCCGAGGCGGTCGAGATCGTCGCTGCCAAGAAGAACCTGCGCCTGCTCGTCACCGATGGCCTGCCTGACCCCCGCGCTGCCGGCATGATCGTCAAGTCGGTCGCTGGCGGCCTGCTGGTGCAGTCGCGGGACAATGCCGTGGTCGATGACCTCGACCTCAAGGTGGTCACGAAGCGCGCGCCCTCGGACAAGGAAATGGCCGACCTGCGCTTTGCCTTCCGCGTTGCCAAGCACGTTAAGTCGAACGCCATTGTCTACGCGAAGAACCTTTCGACCGTTGGCATCGGCGCCGGCCAGATGAGCCGCGTCGACTCCTCACGCATCGCCGCCCGCAAGGCGCTCGACGCGACCGAGGCTGCGGGCCTGACGGAATCGCTCGCCAAGGGTTCGGTGGTTGCGTCGGACGCGTTCTTCCCGTTCGCCGACGGCCTGCTCGCCGCGGTCGAGGCAGGCGCGACGGCCGTGATCCAGCCCGGCGGCTCGATGCGTGACGACGAGGTGATCGCCGCTGCCGACGAGCACGGCATCGCCATGGTCTTCACCGGCACGCGCCACTTCCGCCACTAAGCGCGGATTGGATTGGTCTGGGGCGCCGGCGTCCGGCAGCCCCCTCCACCATGCTTCGCATGGTCCCCCTCCCCCACAAGTGGGGGAGGATCCGAGGGGCAGAGGCCATCACATTCTCCTGCGCCATCTCCTGATCTTTCAGCGTCAGCACCGTTCGATTGTTCAAGATCGGTTCCGGCTGTCGTTCCCTTTTCCCCCGGCACGACCCGGATCCTCCCCCATTCATGGGGGAGGGGGACCGCCGAAGGCGGTGGAGGGGGCGTGACCAGGCGCCGTGCCACGACAGCAAAGCATCGGCGCAGCAGTCAGGCGCCGCCCACGCCAACAGCAACAGCCGATTGCCGTCTGAAGGTAAATCAGACTGTGCCCAGCACTCTCCCCGTCAGCCTACCCCGTCCGCCGGATAGGGCGTCCGCAGCAGCAGATACAGGCCAACGAGCAGGAACAGCACGACAGTAGCAATTCCAACACGAGGCGACGCCGTCAGCGCCGTGACGCTGGCGACCAGAAATGGCGCCAGAAAGCTGGTTGCCCGGCCGGACAAGGCATAAAGCCCGAAATAGCGCCCCGCCTCGTCAGCCGAGACACTGCGCGCGAGATAGGAGCGCGACGAGGCCTGCACGGGGCCGAACGCGAGGCCGATGAGCAGGCCGAAGGCGATGTAGGCTAGTTCCGCTGGCGTCCCGAACAGCCCGCCGCTGTCCTCGCCGGGCAACGGCAAGGCTCCGAACAGCGTGTAGCCCGGCCCGGTCGAGACGATGCCGATGGTGGCGATCGACAGTACGATCAACGAGAGAACGACGACTTTCTTCGAGCCGAGCAAATTGTCGAGCCGGCCGGCAATCAGGCAGCCGGGAATGGCGACGACATTGAGCAGGATGCCGTAGAGGCCGATCTCGGTGATCGACCAGCCGAACATGGCCGTGGCGAAGCCGCCGCCGAGCGCGAGCAGCGCGTTGACGCCGTCCTGATAGATCATGCGCGCGACAAGGAACCGGACGATGCCGGCCCGCTCGCGCGCCTCGCGGATCGTCCCCGCAAGGTCGGCTATGCCCGCGCGCACGGCTGCGGCGAGCGGCATCATCTTGCGTGCATCGGGCGTGAACAGAAGCAGCGGCAGCAGGAAGACGAAATACCAGAGCGCTGACAGCGGTCCGCTTATTCGCGCGTCCTCGCCCTTGGCCGGATCGAGCGCGATCAGTGGTTCGACGCCGAGCAGCGTCTTGCCGGTCTCGGGCGAAACGGCGAGGAAGCCGACCACGAAGATCAGCACCAGCATGCCGCCGAGATAGCCGAGCCCCCAGGCGATGTTGGAGACGTTGCCGATCTCCTTCTTGTCAATCAGCGCCGGCATCATCGAGTCGTTGAAGACGATGGAAAATTCCGCCGCCACCTGCGCCAGGACGAAGGCGAGCAGCACTGGCACCACCGCCGAACCCGGCTCGGCGAGCCATAGCGAGCACAGGCAGAGGATCTTCAGCACTGCGAAGGCGGCGATCCATGGTTTGCGCGGCCCGGCGCGGTCGGCAATCGAGCCGAGCACCGGCGAAAGAATGGCGATCAGGATGCCGCCCGCCGCGATGCCGTAGCCCCAGGCCGCCTGTCCGGCAGCCGGGTCTGCGACCATGCGCGAGACGAAGTAGGGTCCGAAGACGAAGGTGGTGACCACGGTGAAGAACGGCTGCGCCGCCCAGTCGAACAGCATCCAGCCGATGATCCCGCGACGCGGCACCGGCCCTCTCGCCTCAGCATCCATGCATTTTCCCCCAAAGGCCGCCGCCTATCCCAAATCCGCCATCAGCCCGGAAGCCACCGTCAGGCGCGAGACGGTGAGCTCCCCTGCTTCCGTCAGCGCCTGCAGCTGCTCGCGGGTGCGCGCGACACGCTCGCCGCCGGCCTCAACCCACTTCGTAACAGGCTCCCTGTCCTTCGGATAGGCTACCAGCGCGGCGCGGGCCAGGCCTCTGCGGGCACTGTTCATGGTCTCGATCGCACGCGCCAGCGCCAGCCCGTCATAATAGTCGGCTGGCTGGATCGCGCGGGCGGCCTCGTTGATGCGGCCGATTCGGAATTTCTCGGTGACGCAAAAGTACGCGCGCGCCGCGATCCTCAGTTCGGCGGTCGCCTGTTCGGCAAGCAGCGCGATGTCGGGAATGAGCTCCTCGATTGGCAGCCAGGCAAGCCGCGTCGCCAGCTCCTTCGGCGCGCCGGTCTCGGCGATTTCGCGCAACCGCTGTTCGACGAACTCGACAGTCTGCGCCGGCACCTTCGCGGCGAGGTGTGGCTGCAGCGTTTTCCGCGCGCTCCGAAGGGCGGCGATCCGCTCGGCAAGCGGTGCCGCGGCATCGCCATGGCGCAGCTGCCAGAGAGTTGCGGCATGGATCAAACGTCCCACCGCTTGGTAGAGCTCCAGTTGCGCAATCCCGTCGATGCGGTTGTCGAGTGCATCGATCTGCCGGAATAGAGCCGGAAGCTCAAAACCCTCGCTCACGACGACATAGGCCGCAACGACGTCGCTTGCGGTGCGGCCGCTCAGGTCCTGCAGCCGCGTGATGAAGGACGGCCCGCCGCGGTTGATGACGTCATTGGCCAGCACGGTCGCGATGATCTCTCGGCGCAGCGGATGCGCGCGGATTTCTTCGCCGAATTTCTTCGCCATCTTCTCCGGGAAGTAGGAAAAGAGGTCCGCCTCGAGATAGGGCTCGTCCGGCAATGGACCGGAAACGAGATCGTCGAACAGAGCGAGCTTGGCATAGGCAAGCAGCACGCCGAGCTCCGGCCGCGTCAGCCCCTCGCCTCTCGCCGCGCGGTCCGCCACTGCGCCGGTGGAGGGCAGCGACTCGACCGTGCGGTCTAGCAGCCCGCGTGCTTCCAGCGCCTGCATGAAGCGCTCGAGATGGGCAAGGTCGGCTGCGCCACGGGCCCTTGCAAGCGACAGCGCCAGCGTCTGCTCGTAATTGTTGGCGAGCACCAGCGCCGCCACCTCGTCGGTCATCTGCGAGAGCAGCTTGTTGCGGGCGGCGCGCGTCAGCGATCCCTTCCGCATCGCCGGTGCCAGCGCGATCTTGATGTTCACCTCAACGTCCGAGGAGTTGACCCCGGCCGAATTATCGATCGCATCCGAATTGCAGCGTCCTCCTGCAAGCGCATATTCGATGCGTCCGCGCTGGGTCATGCCGAGATTGGCGCCTTCGCCAACCACCTTCGCGCGCACCTCCGCGCCGGTGATGCGGATCGCGTCATTGGCGCGATCGCCGACGTCCGCATTCGTCTCACCCGCGCCCCGCACATAGGTGCCGATGCCGCCGAACCAGAGCAGGTCGACCGGCGCCTTGAGGATCGCGTTCATGATCTCGGTTGGCGTCGCGTCGGTTTTCGCGAGCCCGATGGCTTCGGCGGCCTGCTTGGTGAGGCTCACCGTTTTCAGCGCGCGCGAGACAATCATGCCGCCTTTCGACAGCTTCTTCCGGTCGAAATCCTGCCAGCTGAGCTGCGGGTTTTCGAACAGCCGCCGCCGCTCGGCATAGGTCGCCTCCGGATCGGGGTCCGGATCGATGAAGATGTCGCGGTGGTCGAAGGCCGCGACGAGCCGGATGCAGGACGACAAGAGCATGCCGTTGCCGAACACGTCACCCGACATGTCGCCGACGCCGGCGACGGTAAACGGCTCGGTCTGGATGTCGCGGTTCATCTCGCGGAAATGCCGCTTCACGGCCTCCCAAGCGCCGCGGGCGGTGATGCCCATCTTCTTGTGGTCGTAGCCCGCCGAGCCGCCCGAGGCGAAGGCATCGTCCAGCCAGAAGCCATGCTCCTGGCTGATGGCGTTGGCGGTATCGGAGAAGGTCGCTGTGCCCTTGTCGGCCGCAACGACGAAATAGGCGTCGTCGCCATCGTGGCGAACCAGTGTTTTCGGCGGGACGACCCTGCCGTTCTCGATGTTGTCGGTGATCGAGATTAGCGTCGAGATGAAGTTGATGTAGGCGCTGCGCCCGGCTTCGAACACCTCGGCGCGGCTACCGCGTGCTGGCAGCCGGCGCGGATAGAAGCCGCCCTTGGCTCCCACCGGCACGATCACCGCGTTCTTGACCTGCTGTGCCTTAACGAGGCCCAGCACCTCGGTGCGGTAGTCCTGCGCCCGGTCCGACCAGCGCAGGCCGCCGCGCGCGACCGGGCCGAAGCGCAGGTGCACACCCTCGACCTCAGGGCCGTAGACGAACACTTCACGCCAGGGGCGCGGCTCCGGCAAGCCAATGATGGCGCGCGAGTCGAACTTGATCGCGAGCGAGCGCGGCCCCGCCTCACCCTCGAGGTAGTAGTTGGTGCGCAGCGACGCCTCGATCAGGTTCTGCAGCCTGCGGATGATCGTGTCGTCATCAATCTGCGGCACATCGTCGAGCGCATCCTTGATCGCCGCCTTGAGGTGCATCGCGACCACCTCACCGTCGCTGACGGCGGAATCGAACTTGGCCTCAAAGAGCTGGAACAATCCGCGCGCGATGTCGGGATAGCGGTTGAGGACGCCGGCGATATAGCCCTGGCTCTGCGGAATGCCCGCCTGCTGCAGGTAGCGGCCGTAGACCCGCAGCAGCTGGATCTGCCGTGCCCGCAGCCGTGCGGTCTGCACCAGCTCGGCGAACTCGTCATTGTCGCTCTGGCCATCCCAGATCGACAGGAACACCTCTTCGAGAAGCTCGCCCTCGTCTGAAAGGTCGACCTCGCGGTCGCGCGCGTTCGCAAGTTCCATGTCGTGGATGAAGATACGCCCATCGCCACCGATCTCGAAGGTGCGCTCGCTGATGACGCGGAACCCCATGTTCTCGAGGATCGGCACGCGCTTCGACAGCTCCACCGGCTCTCCGTAGTGGTAGATCTTGAGCGAGGCTTCCTTCGCGCCTTGACCGGTGTCGCGGTAGAAGTCGATTGCAATCGGATGCTCGGGGCCGATGGTGCCCAGCACTTGCGCATCCTGAAGCGCGGTGTAGGGGGTAAAGGCGTTGCGGTAGCTCTGCGGCAGCCGGTTCGCCAGCTTGAGCAGCGCCGGGTCCGCGTCGCTCCCGACAGCGTCGCGCAGCGCGTCGTCCCAGGTGCGCACGATCCGCCGGACCTCGGCCTCCAGATCCTTCGCGTCAACCTCCGGCGTCCTGCCGCCGGAGCGACCGATGATGAAGTGGACGCGCACCAGCGAGCCTTCCGGGAACGCCGGATAATAGGCCGAGACGCGGCCGTCGAACCTGTCCTTCAGCAGCTGCCCGATCTTTTCGCGGGCGTCGGAATCGTAGCGGTCGCGCGGCACGAACACGATTACCGAGACGAAGCGGTCGAACCGGTCAACTCGGAACAGGACGCGCACGCGCGGCCGCTCGCCGAGCGCGAGGATCGCATGGGCGTGTGCCTGAAGAAGCGGGGTTTCGATCTGGAAGAGTTCATCGCGCGGAAAGGATTCCAGAACGCTGATGAGTGCCTTGCCGGAATGGTCGTGCGGGTCGAAACCTGACGCATCCATCACCGCCTTCGCCTTGGAGCGAAGATAGGGGATCTGCATCACCGAGCGCGTATAGGCGGTCGACGTAAACAAGCCGACCATGCGCAGCTCGCCCGCGAGCCTGCCCTCGGCGTCGAAGGTCTTCACGCCGATGTAGTCGAGATAGATGCGGCGGTGCACGACCGACTTGGCGTTCGCCTTGGTGACGATCAGCGGGTCGGGTCCGTGCAGGAATGCGCGGATTTCGGGTGTGGTGGTCAGGCCTTCGTCCTCGCGCCGCAACACGCGCACGTTGGGGTCGGCAAGGATACCGAGCCCCTCCTTGCCCGACGGCTCCAGCGCGCCGTCCCTGGTGCCACCGGCATAGATGAACTCGCGCATGCCGAGGAAGATGAAGTTGTCGTCGCGCAGCCAGCGCAGGAAGGCGACGGCCTCATCCAGCGCGGGCTTCGCCAGCGGCAGGCCGGGTCGGCTGAAATTCTCGATCGCCTGGTAGAGACGCGCCAGCATCGGCTTCCAGTCCGTCACTGAGCGCCGCACCTGCCAGAGGACGATTTCGAGGCGCTCGCGCAGCTTTTCCTTCACCGCCTCCGCCAGCTTCGGCACGTGGATGTGGATCAGGCTGACACGGGGCCAGTCCTTGCCTGCTGCGTGGCTTTGCCCGTCATCGTGGATCTCGCAGACGCCGGTGCCGTCGTGGCGCACATCCATAACCGGATGCAGCACCAGCGTGGGCTCGCCGGTGTGTTCGGCGATCTCGCCCGAGACCGAATCGAACAAGAACGGCATGTTGTCGTTGACGACGGTGATGACAGACAGCGGCTTGCCGTCGTGCACGAATTTCGGTCCGTCCTCGATGGAGATGATGCACTCGCCCGGCTTGTGCCGTTTCAGGGCCGCAAAAGCCTGTTCCGCCGCGCTCTTGAGCACGCTGGCATCATAACTCGCCAGATCCTCCGGCGCGCCTCGCATGCGAAAAACCGCGACCAGCGCGTCCACGCCCCCCAGCCTGGAAGTATCCTTGCTCGACTTCGCGGATTTGGCGGTCATGCCAGCTTCCTTCGTCTGCTCCGGGCTTGCGGCATGGTAGCAGACGAGGAGTGTTTGGCGAGTGGAAGATCAGCGCGCGGCAATCGCCGCGGCAGCGCCGCCCATGATGCTCGCCGAGACGCGGTTGGCGATCCGCATGGCGCGTGGGCTGCGGATGATGCGCCGTGCCTGGACGGCTGCGGCAACCCAGGCAAGATCGACCGCCATCAGCACCAGCGCCATCGCGACGGTGAGTTCCAGCCAGCCGATCACCGTGACCGAGGCCAGGTCGATGATGGTCGGCAGCAGCGCCATGTAGAACATCATGATCTTCGGATTGCCGAGGGTGACGGCAAGGCCGGCAGCGAACATCTTCCACGGCGATTCGGCGCGTGGCAGGTCGCTTTCCTCGACCGAGACCGGTGCGGTCCACATCCGGTAAGCCAACAGGCAGAGATAGGCGACGCCGGCCCACTTGATGACGAGGAAGGCGAAGTGGAAGGTCTGCGCGACGATGGCGAGGCCGAACACCGCCATCGACAGCCAGATGCCCTCGCCGATCCACATGGCGGCGAGGAACGGCATCACGTCGCGGCTGCCTTTGCTGATGACGCGTGCAACCAGTGCGGCGACGGAAGGGCCGGGTGATCCGGCGGCAACGAAAAGCGCGCCGGCGAAGATGACGAGCGATGTCAGATCCATGAGGCGTATCCTCCGGGCTGCATCATCACCTCCGGCCGGCGCGTGTCAATGAAAGAGAGCGATCAGAGGTAGCGGCCGCCGCGCTGCAGGACCTCGATCTCATAGCCGTCCGGATCGGCGATGAAGAAGAAGCGCGCGATCACCTCGCCGCCCGGCGCGAAGTCAACCAGCTTGCGCGGGTTAAAGCCGAGTTCGGTCAGGCGCGCATGCTCGGCAGCGACGTCCTCGACGGAGACCGCAAGGTGGCCGTAGCCGTTGCCGCGATCATACGGTTCCTCGCGGCCCTTGTTGATGGTCAGCTCCAGCTCGAACTCGCTCTCCTTGTTGGAGAGGTAGACCAGCGTGAACGTTTCGAAGTCGAGGCGCTCAGCGACCTCGAGGCCGAAGGCCTTGTTGTAGAAGTCGATCGATCGCTGCTCGTCGAGAACGCGGATCATCGAGTGGATCATCTTGGCCATTTTCAAGCTCCTGGCATCTGGTGCGGAAACGAAAACGGCGACCATTCGGCCGCCGCATTCTGACTAAGCCGGGCCTTCCGGCCCGTGAGCGCTATCAGGCCGCGCTGGCCTTCTGCTTCTCGAAGCGCTTGCGGTCGTTCGGGTCGAGATACATCTTGCGCAGGCGGATCGACTTCGGCGTGACCTCTACCAGCTCGTCATCCTGGATCCACGACAGCGCGCGCTCGAGCGTCATGCGGATCGGCGGGGTCAGCTTGACCGCTTCATCCTTGCCGGCGGCGCGGATGTTGGTCAACTTCTTGCCCTTGAGCACGTTGACCTCGAGGTCATTGTCGCGCGAGTGGATGCCGATGATCATGCCCTGGTAGACCTTGACGCCCGGATCGATGATCATCGGGCCCCGGTCCTCGAGGTTGAACAGCGCGTAGGCCACTGCCTCGCCCTGGTCATTCGAGATCAGGACGCCGTTGGTGCGGCCCGGCAGCTCGCCCTTGTAGGGCTGGTACGAGTGGAACAGACGGTTCATCACCGCCGTGCCACGCGTGTCGGTGAGCAGCTCCGACTGGTAGCCGATCAGGCCGCGGGTCGGGGCGTGGAAGACGAGGCGCTGGCGATCGCCGCCCGACGGGCGAAGCTCGATCATGTCGGCCTTGCGCTCGCTCATCTTCTGCACGACGACGCCGGCATGCTCCTCATCGACGTCGATGACGACCTCTTCGATCGGCTCCAGCGTCTGGCCGTTCTCGTCCTTCTGCATGACGACGCGCGGGCGCGACACGGCAAGCTCGAAGCCTTCGCGGCGCATGGTCTCGATCAGCACGGCGAGCTGCAGTTCGCCGCGGCCGGAGACGTAGAACGAGTCCTTGTCTTCCGACTCCTCGATCTTCAGCGCGACGTTGCCCTCGGCTTCCTTGAGCAGGCGGTCGCGGATGACGCGGCTCGTCACTTTGTCGCCCTCGGTGCCGGCCAGCGGCGAGTCGTTGACGAGGAAGGACATGGTCACGGTCGGCGGATCGATCGGCTGGGCCTGCAGCGGCTCGGTGACCGCCGGATCGCAGAAAGTATCGGCGACGGTGCCCTTGGAGAGGCCGGCGATCGCGACGATGTCGCCCGCCTGCGCGTCCTCGATCGGCTGGCGCTCGAGACCACGGAAGGCGAGGATCTTGGTGACGCGGCCGGTTTCCAGCAGCGAACCGTCATGGTGGAGCACCTTCACCGCCTGGTTCGGCTTCAGCGAGCCGGACTCGATGCGGCCGGTGACGATGCGGCCGAGGAACGGGTTGGCCTCGAGGATGGTGCCGATCATGCGGAACGGGCCTTCCTTCACGGTCGGCTCCGGCACGTGCTTCAACACCAGGTCGAACAGCGGCGCGAGACCCTGGTCCTTCGGGCCTTCCGGCGATTCCGACATCCAGCCATCGCGGCCCGAGCCGTAAAGGATCGGGAAGTCGAGCTGCTCATCGGTCGCGTCAAGCGCGGCGAACAGGTCGAACACCTCGTTGATGACCTCGACGTGGCGTGCGTCCGGACGGTCGATCTTGTTGATGGCGACGATCGGCTTGAGGCCGACCTTGAGCGCCTTGCCGACCACGAACTTGGTCTGCGGCATCGGGCCCTCGGCGGCATCGACGAGCACGATCGCGCCGTCCACCATGTTCAGGATGCGCTCGACCTCACCGCCAAAGTCGGCGTGGCCCGGGGTATCGACGATGTTGATGCGCGTGTCCTTCCACTCGACCGAAGTTGCCTTGGCCAGAATGGTGATGCCGCGTTCCTTTTCGATGTCGCCTGAGTCCATTGCGCGCTCGGCGACGCGCTGGTTGTCGCGGACCGAGCCGGACTGTTTCAGGAGCGCATCGACAAGCGTGGTCTTTCCATGGTCGACATGCGCGATGATCGCGATGTTTCGAAGCTTCATATGTCCTCAGGAGGCTTGCGCGGCACAGGGGGCGCGCCGATTTCAATGGGCGGCTCTTATCGTTTTTTTAGGATTTGCGAAAGGGGGACATCAAAATGGGGAGATTGTCTCCCGGCGATGAACGGTCCGTAGTAGACTGGGCATCTGCCGCAGATGCCGGGAAAGTCTAGAATAACAGCCACATCAACTGCGGACATGCGGGCTCAACTTTCCGTCACCATTCCGCGACAGGAGGGTCCGATGCGGAAACTTCAGGCTCAAGGCGTCCATCACATCACGCTCGTCGGCGCGGACCGGCAAACCTCAATCGACTTTTGGGAAGGCGTGCTTGGCATGCCTTTCGTGTTCGAGCAGCCCAACCTCGACAATCCGAATGAGAGCCACCTCTATTTCGACCCGGGCGATGGCCGCCTCATCACCATCTTCACCAATGAGGAGCGCAAGGGTGACCGCTCGCGCGGGCCAGCCCCAGTCGGCGCCGTCCACCACATCGCCTTCTCGGTGTCGAGGGTCACCTTCCTGCAGGCGGTCGAGCGTCTTGACGAGCGAAAGATCGCCCATAGCGGCGTGAAGGATCGCGGCTTCATGGACTCGATCTATTTCAAGGACCCGCTGGGCCTTTTGATCGAACTCGCCTCCTATCGCTTCGAGCCGCCGCACGGCTTCACCCACGCCGACGTTTTGATGGAGGCGCACCACATCCGCGTCGCCGCTGGCGACTACAACATCAACGAGAAGCATCTGGCCGATGCCATCGAGAACCTTGTCCGGCACGGACGGCCCTCGCTGTCTGAAGATCGCCAGCCACGCGACCCCTACCGCCGGGGATGAATGGTTACCGCGGGCTAAGGTTAATTTTATTGAAACTTTTTTAACCGTTGCGCGTTAGGGGTTCCTTTAGAGGAGACGGAACCCCGCACATGAACGCGCCCTGGTTGGTCAAGATCGCTGCAGCAGCCACGATCCCTGCCCTGATTGGCATGGGAGCGGCTTTTTCTGCGCCGTCTGCCCGGGACGCTGTCGTCGTGCCGCCGGCTAAGGAAGACACCGTTTCCCTCGATACCTTCAAGCCCGGCGATCATGGCATCGACTATGCGCTTGTGACCGGCCCGCGCGCCGACCGCAGCAAGGCTCCGGCCTGCGCCGATCCCGAGCGCAGGGGCGACCTGCGCCCCTGCCTCTGATTTTTCACTAGAGTTTGAAGGTTTGACGCGCGACCTCAGGCGAGGCCGCGCTTTTCCATCATGGCGTCCGGCGTCGGCATGCGGCCACGGAAGGCCGTGTAGAGCTCTTCCGGATCGCGCGAGCCGCCAGCCGCGTAGATGTAGGTCTTGAGCTTGCGCGCCGTCTCGGCATCGAACGGATTGCCCGTCTCTTCGAAGGCGGAGAATGCGTCGGCATCGAGCACTTCCGACCACATGTAGGAGTAGTATCCGGCTGAGTAACCGTCGCCCGAGAAGACGTGCAGGAAGTGCGGCGTCCGATGACGCATGACGATCTCTTCCGGCATCTCCAGCTTTTCCAGCACCTTTGCCTCGAAAGCTAGCGGATCGGCCGGAGCCTCGCCCTGGCGGTGATACTCCATGTCGACCAGCGCCGAGGAGGTGAACTCGACGGTGGCGAAGCCGGCATTGAAGGTCCGCGCCGTCAGCATCTTGTCGAGCAGCTCCTTCGGCATCGGCTCGCCGGTCTTGTAGTGGCGCGCGTGCTTCTCCAGCACCTCAGGCACCGTCAGCCAGTGCTCGTAAAGCTGCGACGGCAGTTCGACGAAGTCGCGCGACACCGAGGTGCCCGCAACCGAGGGCCACGTGACCTCGGTGAGCATGCCGTGCAGCGCGTGGCCGAACTCGTGGAACAGCGTACGCGCATCGTCCATCGACAGGAGCGCCGGCTGGCCCTTCGGCGGCTTCGCGAAGTTCATCACGTTGTAGATGATCGGTGACGCACCCTTGCCGAGCGAGTAGCCGCTTTCGAGCGAGCTCATCCACGCGCCGGAGCGCTTGGATGGGCGGTTGAAGTAGTCGGCAAGGAAGGTCGCTCGGTGCGAGCCGTCTGGGTTCTTCACCTGGAATACCCGCACTTCCTCGTGCCAGGTGGCAATGCCGGTCTTTTCCTCGAAGGTCACGCCGAACAGCCGTGTCGCCACGTCGAAGCAGGCATCGATGATGTGGTCGAGCTGCAGGTACGGCTTAAGCTCTGCCTCGTCGAACGCGTATTTCTGCGCGCGCAGCTTTTCCTGCCAGTAGCGCCAGTCGGCGGCGGTCAGCTTTTCATTGCTGCCGGCCTCGGCCGCAATCTTCTGGAGCTCGTCGCGGTCGGCCAGCGCCTTCGCGCGCGCCTTCTGCCAGACCGGCTCGAGCAGGTTCATCACCGCATCCGGCGTCTTCGCCATCGTGTCGTCGAGCTTGAATGCCGCAAAGCTCTCGTAGCCGAGGAGCTTTGCCTTCTCGGCGCGCAGCGACAGCGTCTCGCGGACGTTCTCGCGGTTGTCGTGTTCGCCGCCGTTCTCGCCGCGCTTGGTGAAGGCCTCGAAGGCCTTGGCGCGAAGGTCCGCACGATCGGAGAATGTCAGGAACGGCTCGATGATCGAGCGCGACAGCGTCACCGCATAGCGGCCTTCCTCACCACGCGAGGCGGCAGCCTCCGCCATCGCCGACACGAGGAAGTCCGGCAGGCCAGCGAGGTCATCGCCGCCGTCGAGGAACAGCGCCCAGCCGGCTTCGTCGGCGAGCACGTTCTGCCCGAACTGCGCGCCGAGCGAAGCAAGGCGCTCGTTGATCGCGGCAAGACGCTGCTTGTCCTCGGCATTGAGCTTGGCGCCCGCCCGGACGAAGCGCTTCCAGGTCTTTTCGAGCACGCGCCCGGTCTCGGCATCGAGACCGAGCGCGTCGCGCTGCGCATAGAGCTCGTCGATGCGCGCAAACAGCGCTTCGTTCATGTAGATCGCGGAGAAGTGGCGCGACATGCGCGGTGCAATCTCGCGCTCGAGCTTCTGGATCTCGGGATTAGTGTGCGCTCCAGCGCGCATCCAGAAGATCGCGGATACTTTGCCGAGCGCGTCGCCGGCGAGTTCCAGCGCGGCGAGCGTGTTGTCGATGGTCGGCTTGTCGGGGTTCGACGCGATGGCGGCGATCTCGGCTTCGTGCGCGGCAAGAGCTGCATCGAAGACGGGAGCAAACTGGTCGTCGGAAATCTTGTCGAAGGCAGGCAGGCCAAGCGGCCCCGTCCAGTTCGTCAGGGGATGGCTGGCTAGATCGGACATGAATGACTCCGGAGGATTGCAGGAAATGCAGAAGGCGGGTTGCACCTGATGTAGGCGCGGCCCGCCCGCCGTGCAACGCTCCAGACGTCGCGGTTATTTGTAGTCCGGCCGCTCGAAGTCGCCGGTGGCCGGGTTCATCGCCCAAAGCTCTCCGGTCGAAATATCGAACCAGGCGCCGTGCAGCGACAGCTTGCCCTTCCCTTCGAGGATCGAGACACACGGGAAGCTGCGCAGGTTCGCCAGCGAATAGCGGATCGAGATGCGCTCGAGCGCGGTCTGGCGCTCGCCGGGCGTCATCATCGTGTTGTTGGCAACGGCCTCGGCGGCAGGGGCAACGAGGCCCATCCACTTGCCGATGAAGTCACCGGGCGACAGCGGCGGCGCTGACGGGTCGAGTGCCGCCTTGATGCCGCCGCAGCGGCCGTGGCCGAGCACGACGATGTGCTTGACCTTGAGGCTCTGCACCGCGAATTCGAGCGCTGCCGACGTCGCATGGTGCTTGTCGTCCGGCTCATAGGGCGGGACAAGGTTGGCGACGTTGCGCACGACGAAGAGTTCGCCGGGGCCGCAGTCAAAAATGGTTTCGGGGGCCGCGCGCGAGTCGCAGCAGGCGATCACCATCGTCTCGGGTGTCTGGCCTTCTTTTGCGAGCTTGCGGTAACGGTCGCTTTCGGAAGCGTAGCGACCGCTCATGAAGTCGCGGTAGCCACGGAGGAGGTGGGGGGGAAGAGCGTCCATGGCTTGCGGATAAACCTAAAACGGCTATCGCGCAACAATTCCGCTCATGCCCATATGGCAATCGAATTACCGTAACGGTCGGTCGGCGGCGGGTTTGGAAAGGGCCTTGCAAGCCCGCCGCGGCGCCTTTCCGCGACCAAAAGCATCGCGCAGGCGTCGAGAAAATCATCGGCAGCCGAGCGGCGCGGCGGCGGCTGGTCAAGGAAGGCGCGAGGCAGCCCGCTTCTTGCCAGCAGCGCCCGGCGCTCCTCCATTCCGGCCGGATTGACCGCGCCCTTGATCTTCTTCGGCAGGCTCATCGCCTTCTCGCCGTTGAGGCGCCAGAAGGCGACTTCGGGATGAGACTCGATCAACCGTTCCCGTAATTGCGGTTCTGTAATGAGCAACTGGTCGATCTCGCGAATCTTGGAGAAGATGCCAAACGCCTGGATCGAGATCGCGCGTGGCGGCTCCGAAGTCTGCCGCGCGACTGCGCTCGCGCGGCGGTGTGCGTCATACCATTCTTCTGTGCTGGTAAACGGTCCCGCCTCGGCATAGACCGCCGCTCGCGACGGGATCGAAAACACACTCGACTGGCGCTGACCGAGGAACTTCCTGACCAGCGCCTCCGGTCCGCGCCCGCCATGGCCGACATGGTCTGGAAGCCCTATCGGCATGTCGACCGCGACCTGCGTATCTGTCGGCAGGCTGTCGATCAGCGTCTCGAAGTCAGGATAGACCGTAGCGGACGGCGCGCCGCCGTCGTCGCGGAAGACGGCGACCCAGCCTCCCTTGCAGCCATCGACGCCGCAGGCAAGGCTCACGCAGACTTGCCTCCGCGCGGCTCGACCAGCCGCCGCGTCTGCACCATCGCCATCGGGTGGACGATGCTCTGTGCATCCGTCGCGAGCATCAGGTCTTCCGAGCCGCGCTTGACCGCCCGCGCGACCACCTCAAACACGGCGGCCGTTGCCGAACGCAGCGCCTTGTCGGGCGTGAGGCCTTCCATCAGCCGCGCAAGGAAGACCGCCGCAAACAGGTCGCCGGTGCCCTTCGGCGCGTTCTCAACAGCACGGTGCTCGGCAAGCACCGCCTCGCGCTTCGTCACCAGCAGGTTGCCGATCGAGCCCGCCATCATCGCATGCGCGGACGTGACCAGCATCGTCGCGGGGCCGAGCTCGCGCGCGGCGCGGATCGTCGAGGTGTTGTCGTCGAGGCTATGACCGATGATCCATTCGAGCTCGGAGCGGTTCGGCGTCGCAATGTCCGCGAGCGGCAGCAGCTCGTCGCGGATCGCCTCCGCGATCTCCTGCGATACGTAGAGCCCCTTCTCGTCGCCGCAGACCGGATCGCAGAGATAGACCGCGTCGGGGTTCTGCTCTTTTAGCGCCCGCACGAGCCCCGCGACCGCCTTCGCCTGTGCCGCGTCGCCAAAATAGCCGCTGATGATGGCGCCTGCCTCGCCGAGAAGCGGCGAATTGGCAAAATCCTCCATCAGGGAGGCAAACTGGCTCTCATCGGCGACGATGCGTGTGGAGCGGCCCTGATTGGGATGCCACGCGAGCGTGATCGTCGGCACCGCCCAGACGGGAAAACCGAGTTGTTCCAGCGCAAACACCACGGTGCGGTTGCCGACGGAGCCGCGCACGACGTGGCTGGAGATGACGATGATGGGCGGATGGAGCGTGGTTTGGTCGTTGTGCATCTGTCAGCCGGCAGTGAATGCGAAATCGAGGAGCCACCAGATCAGGTAGAGAAGCAGGGCCACGCCACCCCAGCGGCCGATGCGGGTTCCCCACAGCTCCACCCAGTCGGCCTGGTCGGCGTCCCTGCCGGCCATGTGGTCGCGGGCGCGCCCGAGCATGGTCGGCTCGCTTTCCAGTCCGACACGGTCGATGATCCGCCGTGCTTCATCCGTGGCCCTGTCGTCCCGGCTCATCTGATTTTTCCCAGCAAGAGCGCCAGCTTAGTCGCGCGTCTGCCCCCCACACAAGCGATGATTGCGCGCCATTTGCGTCTCGACGGAATGAAGCTAAGGTCAGGCGTCACAACCTGCCGGATTACGTGCCATGTCGCGCAACCTCATCTCCGCATTGTTCCTCGCACTTCTCATGCCGCTGCTCACCGCCTGCGGCTTCAACACCATCCCGACGGCGGAAGAGCGCGCCAAGGCCGCCTGGAGCGAGGTGCTCAACCAGTACCAGCGCCGCGCCGACCTGATTCCGAACCTCGTCGAGACGGTGAAGGGTTATGCTGCGCATGAGCGCGAGGTGCTGGAGTCGGTGGTCGAGGCCCGCGCCAAGGCCACGCAGGTTCAGGTCTCGCCCGAGATGCTGCAGGATCCGGCCGCCTTCCAGGCTTTCCAGGAAAGCCAGTCTCAGCTGACAAGCGCGCTGTCGCGCCTGCTCGCAGTTGTTGAGAATTATCCCGACCTCAAGGCGAACCAGAACTTCCTTGCCCTGCAGGCGCAGCTCGAGGGGACCGAAAACCGCATCGCGGTCGCCCGCCGCGACTACATCGAGGCGGTGCGCGTCTACAACACGACGCTGCGTACCTTCCCGTCGATCATCTGGGCCAAGCTCTGGTTCACCGATGCGGTGCCGTTCCAAAACTTCACCGTGTCGGAGGACAAGATGGAGGTGCCGCAAGTCAACTTCGGCACGAAGTAGTGGATTGCGGGCCGGTCGGGCGATGCGCGTCATGAGCCTTGCGGGCATTCTTCGCGCCCTGCTGATCGTCATCGCGATCGGCGCCGCGCTGCCTGCGCTTGCCCAGCAGCCGCAGCTTACCGGCCGCCTCGTCGACAGCGCCGGCATCATCGATGCCGCGACCGAAGCGGACCTCACCACAAAGCTCGCAGAGTTCGAGAAGAAGTCGTCCGATCAGATTGTCGTCGCCACGGTGCCGAACCTCGGCGGTGAGGCGATCGAGCCCTACGCCAACCGCTTGTTCCGCGCCTGGGGCCTCGGCCAGGCCGGCGAGAACAATGGCATCCTCCTCCTCGTCGCGCTTGAAGACCGCAAGATGCGCATCGAGGTTGGCTATGGCCTTGAGGGCACGCTGACCGACCTGCACTCCAAGCTCATCATCGAGAACACGATGGTGCCGGCCTTCCGCGCCGGCGATTATTCCGGCGGCATCTCGCGCGCCGTCGACGACATCATCATGGTGCTCGAGGGCAACGGCGCCGAGCTTGAAGCGCGCGCCGAGCGCAACCGCCACAGCGACAGCGCGTTCGACATCGACACCTGGATCGTCATCATCTTCTTCACGATCTGGTTCTCGATCTTCTTCGGCTCGATCGGCATCAGCCTGCTGGCCCCGATCTTCGGCCGCAAGATCGGCCCGCGCCGCTATCGCTGGCTCGGAATGGACGTCGACCTCAACCCGAAGCCGCGCCGCCGGCGCTCGTCCTCCGGCTGGGTGATCCACACCGGCGGCAGCGACTGGGCGGGCGGAGGTGGTGGCTGGTCCGGCGGCGGCGGATTTTCGGGAGGAGGCGGATCGTCGGGTGGCGGCGGCGCCTCGGGGAGCTGGTAGCGATGCCGATACCATCACTCACGCCTAAAGAGCACGAGCGGCTGGCAAACTGCATCCGCCAGGCCGAGGCAACCACGCGCGGCGAGATCTACTGCGTCATCGCGCGCACCAGCGACAGTTACATCTTCCCCGCCGCCTTCATGCTAACGATCGGCATGCTGATCGCCAGCCTTGCCGTCGCCTTCTGGCTCGACCGCAGCTGGCACGAGGTTTCGCACGTCACCTTCGTGCTGGCGCAGATCGCGGCGATTGCCGCCGCGCTTCTCCTCGCGCGCTTCGTGCCTGCGCTGCGCATTCGCATGGTGCCGCGTCGCCTCGCCTACCGGCGCGCGCACGACAATGCGCTGAAGCAGTTCCTCGCTCACAACGTCCACACGACCAAGCTGCGCACCGGCATCCTGATCTTCGTCTCGCTCGCCGAGCGTTACGCGGCGGTGATCGCCGATTCGGGAATCAATGCCGTCGTGGAGCAGTCGGAGTGGAACGACATCGTCGCGAAGCTGACGGCAGCAGCCAGGGCCGGTCATCTCGTTGACGGACTGGCCGAAGCGATCGGCCGTTCCGGCGAGCTTCTGACCGCGCATTTTCCCGGCGGAACCAACAATCCCAACGAGTTGGAAGACCACGTCGTCGAGATCTGACGGCTGCTTGAGCCTCGCAAAGAAAATTTTCGCGGCGGCCCTTGGACGGCTTGCCGGGCGGAATCCGCGAGGTTAACCTTAACAAATCATGAATACGCTGACGATCGACATCAGGAAGGCTGAGCCGCGCGACGCGGAAGCAGTCGCTTGCGTGCATCACGAAGCCTGGCAGAACGCCTATGCGGGCATCATCCCGCATCGCGCCCTCAATTCCATGATCGGCCGCCGCGGCCGCGCCTGGTGGGAGAACGCGATTCGCCGCGCTGCCAGCGTCCTCGTTGTCGAGATGGGCGGCGACATCGTCGGCTATGCCACGATCGGCCGCAACCGCGCCCGCGAATTGCCGCAGGAAGGCGAGATCTACGAGCTCTACCTGCGCCCTGAATACCAAGGCATCGGCCTTGGCACCCGCCTGTTCAACGCCGCCCGCGAGCGTCTCGCCGCACATGGCCTGTCGGGTCTCGTCGTCTGGGCGCTCGAGGAGAACGACGGCGCGCTGCGCTTCTACGAGGGTGCCGGCGGCCGGGACGTTGCCGAGGGCGTCGAGGTGTTCGACACCAAGGCGCTGCGCAAGGTCGCCTTCGTCTGGAACTGACGCACGCGAAAGCGGTCGTCAGTCACCGATCGCCCTCTTCTCAAACAACAATTGAACTGATCCTGCCTCTCCTGCAGCACGTTGTTGCATTGCAATAGCGAGCCGGTCGGTATATCGGCACGGGCGAGTTGCGCTCACCCGCCTGAGCGCGTTTTCAAGCCTGTCAGGAAAAAGAAAATGCGTATCGAATCCATCTCCATTGGCAAGAATCCGCCAGAAGACGTCAACGTCATCATCGAGGTCCCGGTTGGCGGACAGCCGATCAAGTACGAGATGGACAAGGAATCCGGCACGCTCGTCGTCGACCGCTTCCTCTACACCCCGATGACCTACCCGGGTAATTACGGCTTCGTCCCGCACACCCTGTCGGACGACGGCGACCCGATCGACGTTCTGGTCTGCAACACCCGCCCGCTCATCCCGGGCTGCGTCATCAACGTCCGCCCGATCGGCGTGCTGGTGATGGAAGACGATGGCGGCCAGGACGAGAAGGTCATCGCCGTTCCGGTCCCGAAGCTCACCCGCCGCTATGAGAAGGTGTTCGAGCACACCGATCTGCCGGAGATCACCCTCAAGCAGATCGAGCACTTCTTCGAGCACTACAAGGACCTCGAGCCGGGGAAGTGGGTCAAGATCGGCGGCTGGCACGGTTCCGACTACGCCAAGAAGCTAATCGTCGAGGCGATCGAGCGCGCCAAGAAAGCCAAGTAAAGACCCGGTCCTTTGCTCCCGGGGCGTCAGCCCCGGTTGTCCGTCCAGCGAACGACATCCGGCAGCGGCACGCTGCCGGCATCGACCGACGGCTCATCACCACATCTGAAATGGCGCGCCCTGCCATCGGCAATGCGGCGCGCCTTTTCATTTGCATTGGGATTTCCGGTTGCGACGACATAGGCGACCGCGCAGCCTTCGCCGTCGCTGAGCTGCCCGACCTTTTCGACCACCAGCACCTCGATCTGCTTGCCGTTGTCGTCGACCGGATTGGCGACGAACCAGCGATGGATGGTGGCAAACGGGGTTTCGACGTCACCGTCGCGCTCGATGCGCCATTCGATCTTCGGGCCGGTCGAGTTGAAGACGCCAAAACTCTCCCACGCAATCGCGTCCTCGCCGATCGGCGGAAAGCCGTAGAACACGGATTCGCGCAGGTCGCTGTACTGCAGGATCACCGGATAGCCGCGATAGCCGGCGCAGATCATGCTGACCCAGTCGCCGCCATCATCGCCCGCCTGATCGTAGACGGTGCAGTTCTGCTCGATGTCGATGTCGGTGTATTCGCTGAAGATTTCTTCGGCGACAGCGTCGGGACCAAGCGCGAGCGCGAGCGCCAGCAATGCCGGAAGCCGCATGGTGTCCTCCCCGGGCAAACTCCGCCCCGGCATGGTAGCCGCCGCCTTGCCGCGTGAAAAGCCGGGGTCAGGCCGACAGGCCGCGCACGCTCTCCTCAAGCGATTCCGGATCGCCGCTGACCCGCACCGTCTTCAGCCGCGCCGTATCGCCCGAGACGATCTCGACGTCGCGCGCAGGAACGCCAAGCGTCGAGGCGATCAGCTTGACCAGCGCCTGGTTGGCCTTGCCCTTTTCCGGCACCGCCCGCACCCGCGCCTTGAGATGCGCACGTCCGTCGGACGCGGTCTCGACGCCTTCGACCGCATCGCGCGACGATTTTGGCGTCAGGCGGACGAAAAGCTCGAGCCCGCCCGAAACTCGCCTGTAGAAGGAAGACTGCTCGTTCACACCAACTGAAGCAGCTCGGTACGAATGAGGGTACGGATGAAAAAGATTATGAGGAGGAGAAGAATAGGCGAGATGTCGATGCCGCCGAGATCCGGCATGAAGCGGCGGATCGGTCGCAGCGCCGGTTCCGTGATCCTATGCAGGAAGTAGCCGATATTGGCGACGAACTGGTTGCGCGGATTGACGACGTTGAACGCGTAGAGCCAGGAGAACACGGCCGACGCAATAATCAGCCACCAATAGATGCCGAGAGCGTAATCAACCGTGAGTAGTAGTGCGAGCATGCCGTTTCCCCTAAGAACCCGGAACATGTAAACAAGCCTGCCGGCAGCGGCAAGGGGAGCCGGCAATTCCGCGCTTCCGAAACGTGATGCGAAATGTGCGTCGCAGGCCCTTTTCGTCGCTTGACAGGTCGCTCACCCCGACCCTAAATTCCGCCACCTTCTTGAAGGGGCTGTAGCTCAGCTGGGAGAGCGCGTCGTTCGCAATGACGAGGTCAGGGGTTCGATCCCCCTCAGCTCCACCAAGGATTTCCTTATCTCAAACTCACTGGACGAAGCTTCGAGCCGCGCTGCATCGGAATTTCGTACATCGCCGGGGGCGCGACAAGCTCAGTAATCTTCAGCAGCTCTGGCCACCTCCAGATAAGAAGCGACGCAACGTGATGGAGTTCTGTCTTTTGGTAGCCGGGTGCCAGAATAAAGCCATGGAGCCCCGCACTGCGTAGCGCCGCCCGCTCTGCCGCGTTCTTCAGTAGCCTCCGATCACCTGAAATGAATATCCACCGCTCAGACGACTTCTTCAGAAGTTCGATCCACTCGACATCGGCGGAGTTTCGCCCGCGAGGCAGCCCGGGGACGTCTTTTATATGATACGCGGCATGGCCGTCTTTTTGGACAAAGCCATGCAACGTTGTAGCGAGTACTGGCGGCGTGCAATTGTCGAAGAAGACCTTCAAGCTGCCAAACGTTGCTCCAATCTTTCTTCAAATTCGAGCGCGCGACGTACCGCAGAAATTGGAGCTTCGTAGGCTTTCGCCGCGTCAACCTCGCCCATCAGACGCACCGCAGAAGCGAGGACGGCAGTCGGGATGCTCGTTTCCCCGTCAATTGGCGCGCCGAATGACCGCTCCGGATCCACGACGATATTCACCTGTCTTCCCGCGGGCCACCACATCTTCGGCAGTCCGTCCGCCCCGAAATCAACGGTCTTCAGAATGGGCTCCAACACTCCCTTAAACTCATATTGCCGCTTAAAGAGATTTAGAAGCCGCTCTGTCTGATTGCCATCATCATCTTCTTCTATGACATGAAGAAATATTTCCCTGCCCTCCGTCAAGAATCGATTCGTGGACAGCGGGTGACTTTGTTTTATGATTTCGCGTGCGAGTTTTATGGCCGCGCGAACGCGAATGGCAGAAACGCCCTGTCGAATGAAGGCATCAGCGACCCGCGCCTCCATCAAGTCACGAAAGCCCAGAACAAGACGCCCGTCGTCAAGCGTTACCTCAGGGTCCCACAGAGGTTCGTATTGTTTTCCTGCGGCTTCATGCCCGCGAAGCCACCGAAAAATTCTTGATGCAGGTATGTGAAGCAACCGACTTGCTTCGGCCGGAGTATAAAGGCCAACACCGATCAGATCATTCATCAGAGTCACCCTTCTCACCGTCCGAAGCACACCTCTAGTAGATATGAATCGTCCCGACGAAATCTGCAAGTAATAGCGGCCGCGGCTAGCGATCCGCGCGCCCCCCGGCCATGCTTTCGCCGACTTCCCCATAGACATCATCGACTCGTGACCGGCTGACGCTTCCCTGCGGCAACAGCGCGCGGGAACGCTTCCGGCTTTTCGATCCTTTGGGCGGGGAAAATGCTAATGGCGCGGCGCGTCTTGCGCGGCGCCGATTCGACATTGCGCCGACATATCGCGGGCGGGCCGCGACCTCCCGTAGCCCGACCGAACCGGGACGCCCAACATACCGGATACCGCATGCATATCATCATCATAAGCCGGCAAGAGGAAACGACTCGCCGGGCATTTCAGGCCAGCCAGCTTGCGCGCCTTGGCCTTTCCTTCGAGTTCCTTGACGCCTTCGAGGCCCGCGATCTCTCCGATGCCGAATGCCAGGCGGCCGCCAATGTCTGGCCCGGCCCGACGCTGCCGCAGGACATCGCCTGCTTCCATTCACACCGGATGGCCTGGCACAAGGTCGCCGAAATGGGCGCGCCGGTGCTGATCCTCGAGGACGACGCAGTGCTGGCCGACACGCTGCCGCAGGTGCTCGCCGAGATCGAGAGGTCGCCCATGCCGGCCAACACCGCCTACGACCTAGAATTCACGCCCGAGCCGCACATCCTCGCCGAGCACGAGAGCCTCACCTTCCTTGGCGGGAAGGTTGTCGCGCGGCGCGTCTACAAGAACCGCGTCGGGCTGGCCGCCTATGTGATCGGCCCTCAGGTCGCACGCCGCATGCTGCAGGACACCGAGCGCTACGGACTGGTCGATTCCTATTTCTGGCACCGGCCGTGGCTTTCCGGCCTGCAGATCGAGCCGGCGCAGGCCGTGCAGATGCGCTTCCTCGGCGAGGGCGACAGCGTCCTGGCGTTTCATCGCCCGCCGCAGAAGAAGCCGTTTCGGCCTGCAGGCAAGCTGCGCAAGGTCCTGCTGCAGCTGGAGCTGGAGCTCAACCGCGGCCGTTGCCTCCTGCAGGCTGCCTTCCGCTCGCAGCGGCGCGAGCCGCTGATCGACCGGGCGCAGTTCCACACCTGACGCCAAACGCGGCCCGGGTCGCGGCAGGGACGCTTCGCCCCCGGCCGCGGCACTGGTAATTTCCCGCCATTTCCGCCATATACCGCCCATGAGTGCGCTCGCTTCCTTCGCCAAGATGAACGGCATCGGCAACAAGATCATTGTTGCCGACATGCGCGGCCGCGCCGATCGCATCACGGCCGAGGCCGCGATCGCGCTCGTGGCCGATCCGGCAACCCATTTCGATCAGATCATGGCGATCCATGACCCGCGCATTGCGGGCACGGATTTCTACATCGAGATCATCAATTCCGACGGCACGCTGGCGCAGGCCTGCGGCAACGGCACCCGCTGCGTCGTCTCTGCGCTCGCGTCCGAGACCGGCCGGAAGGTGTTCACGTTCCAGACGCTCGCCGGCATCGTCAACGCGGTCGAGCACGAGGACGGGCTGATCTCAGTCGACATGGGTAAGCCTCGCCTTGGGTGGCAGGACATTCCGCTCGCCGAAGAGTTTGCCGACACCCGCGCCATCGAGCTGCAGGTCGGCCCGATCGATGCGCCGGTGCTGCATTCGCCCTCGGTCGCCTCGATGGGCAACCCGCACGCGATCTTCTGGGTCGACGAGGACGTCTGGTCTTACGACCTCGACAAGTTCGGGCCGCTGCTGGAAAACCACCCGATCTTCCCCGAGCGCGCCAACATCACCATTGCGCAGGTCACCTCGCGCACTTCGATGAACATCCGCACCTGGGAGCGCGGCGCAGGCCTCACGCTCGCCTGCGGCTCGGCTGCATGTGCTGCCGCCGTCTCCGGCGTGCGCACCGGCCGCACCGAGCGCAAGGTGACGATCACGGCGCCCAGCGGCGGCAAGCTCATCATTGAGTGGCGCGAGGACGAGCACGTCATCATGACCGGCCCGGCGGAATGGGAATTCGCTGGCGAGTTCGACCCGCAGACTGGCTCCTGGCAGCGCGTCAGCGAGGACGCGGCATGATGTTTAAGCGTTATGTGGGGATCACCCCCACCCCTAGCCCCTCCCCACAAGGGGGAGGGGAATTGGTGCATTTCGCATCGACGACAGCAACTGTTGCCGGGCTCCACGTCCCAGTATCCCCCTCCCCCTTGTGGGGAGGGGTACGGGGTGGGGGTAGTCTTGCGGAGGTGAAGCCGTGAGCGATCCAAAGGGCATCGACATCCTCACCTTCGGCTGCCGGCTCAATGCCTACGAATCCGAGGTGATGCGGCGCGAAGCGCATACGGCCGGGCTCGACACGCTCGCGGGCGGCGCGGTCATCGTCAACACCTGCGCGGTCACCGCCGAGGCGGTGCGCCAGGCCAAGCAGGCGATCCGCAAGGCCCGCCGCGAGAACCCGGACGCGCGCATCATCGTCACCGGCTGCGCGGCCCAGACCGACCCGGAAGGCTTTGGCTCGATGGACGAGGTCGACCTCGTCCTCGGCAATGAGGAAAAGCTCAAGGCGCACTCCTACCGCGCGTTGCCGGACTTCGGCGTCAACGATTTCGAGAAGGTCCGCGTCAACGACATCATGTCGGTGACCGAGACGGCCTCGCACATGGTGGATTCGCTGGAAGGCCGTGCCCGCGCCTTCGTGCAGGTGCAGAACGGCTGCGACCATCGCTGCACCTTCTGCATCATCCCCTATGGCCGCGGCAATTCCCGCTCGGTGCCGATGGGCTCGGTCGTCGAGCAGGTCAAGCGCCTCGTCGGCAATGGTTTTCGCGAGGTGGTGCTGACCGGCGTCGACCTCACCTCCTACGGCGGGGACCTCCCCGGCACGCCGAAGCTCGGCAAGCTGGTCACGACAATCCTCCGGCAGGTGCCCGACCTTGCACGCCTCCGCCTCTCGTCGATTGACTCGATCGAGGCCGATGAGAGCCTGATGGAGGCGATCGCCGGAGAAAGCCGGTTGATGCCCCACCTGCACTTGTCGCTGCAGGCCGGCGACGACATGATCCTCAAGCGCATGAAGCGGCGCCATCTGCGCGACGATTCCATCCGCTTCTGCGAAGAGGTGCGCCGCCTGCGCCCCGACATCGTCTTCGGCGCCGACATCATCGCCGGCTTCCCGACGGAAACCGACGCGATGTTCGAGAACTCGCTGAAGATCATCGAGGAGTGCGGCCTGACGCATCTTCACGTCTTCCCCTATTCACCGCGCAAGGGAACGCCGGCCGCGCGCATGCCGCAGGTCGACCGACGCATCGTCAAGGAACGCGCAGCCCGCCTGCGTGCCGCAGGCGACGCCGCGCACCTCGCTCATCTCGACCGCCTCGTCGGCTCGACGCAGCGCATCCTCATCGAGAAGGAAGGCATCGGCCGCGCCGAGGGCTTTTTCGTCACCTCGATCGCAGCAGGCGCGCCCGGCGACATCATCGAGGCGAAAATCTCGGGTCACGACGGCGAGAAGCTGATCGCCCAGACTGCCGCCATGCGCGCGGCCTGAAGCAACTGGCAGGAAACATGGCGCTCGGATTCATCAAGAAGATCTTCTCCTTCGGCAAGACGGAAGAGGAAGCGGCAAAGCCCGCGGAAGAGCAGGAAGTCCTGCAGCCCGCAGAGCCCGACGTTCCCGCGCCCCAGCCAGCCGAAGTTCCTGCCGAGCCGGCTCCCGAGCCCATTGCGCCCGAGGTTCCTGCAGAACCCGAGGTCGTGCCGCCGCAGCCCGAGGAAGTGCCCGCAGAGCCGGAGCCTGCTCCGGAAGTGCCACAACCCGAACCGGACGTTGCGCCTGCGCCAGAACCAGCGCGGCCCGAAATTCCGGCCGAGCCGGAACCGGTAATGCCGGAGCCGCAACCGGAGGAAGTCCCGCCGGCACCAGCCGAGCCGGAAATTCCGTCCGGCCCGTCGGAGATTCCGTCCACGCCGCAGCCGGAACTTTCCGCCGTCACCGCTGTCGAGGACCGCGCCCCGGCAAAGGTTATCGTCTCAAAAGCGGTTGAGGCGCGGGTCGAGGACGCGCCGGCGGAGGCAGAGACCCAGCCGCAACCGCGGCTGTCCTGGTACCAGCGCCTGTCTCAGGGCCTGTCACGATCGTCGCGCGAGCTGCGCGACTCGATCGCGGGCGTCTTCACCAAGCGCAAGCTGGACGAAGACACGCTGCAGGACCTTGAGGACGTGCTGCTGCGCGCTGATCTAGGCATGGAGACCGCGATCCGCGTGACGGATTCGCTGGCTTCCGGCCGCTACGGCAAGGACATTTCCGGCGAGGAAGTGCGCAAGGTGATGGCCGAGGAGATCGAGAAGGTGCTGGCGCCCGTGGCGAAGCCCCTCGAACTCGACCTCTCGCACAAGCCGCACGTCGTCCTCGTCGTCGGTGTCAATGGCACCGGCAAGACCACGACCATCGGCAAGCTGGCCGCGAAGCTCACCGCTGGCGGACTGAAGGTCACGCTCGCCGCGGGCGACACCTTCCGCGCCGCCGCGATCGAACAGCTGAAGATCTGGGGCGAGCGCACCGGCTCGGAGGTGGTTTCCTCCAAGCTCGGCGCGGATGCCGCCGGCCTCGCCTACGACGCCTTCGAGAAGGCGAAGGCGAACAATTCCGACGTCCTCATCATCGACACTGCCGGCCGCCTGCAGAACAAGGCCGAGCTGATGGCGGAGCTCGAAAAGATCGTCCGCGTGCTCGGCAAGCACGATCCGGAAGCGCCGCACACCGTGCTGCAGACGGTCGATGCCACCACCGGCCAGAACGCGCTCAACCAGGTCGAGATCTTCCGCAATGTCTCGGGCGTCAACGGTCTGGTGATGACCAAGCTCGACGGCACCGCACGCGGCGGCATCCTGGTCGCCATTGCCGCCAAGCATAAGCTGCCGGTCTATTTCATCGGCGTCGGCGAACAGGTCGACGACCTTGAGCCCTTCTCCGCCCGCGACTTCGCCCGGGCGATTGCTGGAGTAAATTGATGGATCAGCCCGTCTTTGAGCGCGATCCCTCGGACCCGAAGAAGCAGGAGCTCAACCCGCTGCTGAAGCTGGCGCTGGAGCTCGGGCCGCTGCTCGTCTTCTTCTTCGCCAATACGCGGGGCGAATGGCTCATCGATACCTGGCCCGTGCTCGGCGGGCTCGGCGGGCCGATCTTCGTCGCCACCGGCCTCTTCATGATCGCAACCGCGGTCGCGCTGGTTGTGTCGTGGCTGCTGACCCGCACACTGCCGATCATGCCGCTGGTGTCCGGCGTCGTCGTCTTCATCTTCGGCGCGCTGACGCTCTATTTGCAGGACGACGTCTTCATCAAGATGAAGCCGACCATCGTCAATTCGCTGTTCGGCGCGGTGCTGCTCGGCGGCCTCATATTCGGCAAGTCGCTGCTCGGCTATGTCTTCGACTCCGCTTTCAGGCTCGACGCCGAGGGCTGGCGCAAGCTGACGCTGCGCTGGGGCGTCTTCTTCTTCGTCCTCGCGGCGATGAACGAGGTCGTCTGGCGCAATTTCTCGACCGATTTCTGGGTCGCCTTCAAGGTCTGGGCGACGTTGCCGATCACCGTCCTCTTCACATTCAGCCAGATGCCGCTCATCATGCGCCATTCCGTGGAGGAAAAGCCGGCTGAATAGGAGGGGCGCAATGGAGTTCATTACCAGCAAGGAAGAACTCCGGGCCCGTTACGGCGAGACCTCTGAGCGCGCCAGGCTCAAGGAAATGCGCGCGCTCGACCACCACGCGCGCAACTTCATCGTTCACAGTCCCTTTGTGCTGATCGGATCTCAGGACGCCGAAGGACGCGCCGATGTCACGCCCAAGGGCGACAAGCCCGGCTTCGTCGCCGTCCTTGATGACGCGACGATCGCCATTCCCGACCGCCCCGGCAACAACCGACTCGACACCTGGGAGAACCTGCTCGCCAATCCGGCGGCGGGGCTATTGTTCATGATCCCCGGCATGAACGAAACGCTGCGCATCAATGGCAAGGGCCGGCTCACGGCTGATTTGGCCCTGCGCGAGAAATTCGCGGTCGACGGCAAACTGCCGATCACCGTTCTCGTCGTTACGGTCGAGGCTTGCTACATGCACTGCGCCAAGGCCTTCATGCGCTCACAACTCTGGAAGCCGGAGACATGGCCGGACCGTTCGACGCTGCCGACCCTCGGCCAGATCCTGGCCGACCAGATCGCGATGACCCAGAGCGGCGCGGAAGTCGACAAATCGCTTGCGGAGGCCTATGCCCGCACGATGTGGTGACCGCACCGCAAGCAGCAACGAGGGGCAGGCATGCATCAGCACAACGACGACGACCAGCTGGTCGAACTACTTTTCCGCAACGGGACGATCACGGTCATCGGCATCGTCCTGTCGTTCTCGCTTTCATTCGTGACGCAGTGGGCCAACAACCCGGTTCCGTGGGAGCTGGACGATCTGCCGGCGCTCGCCTGCCTGTTCCTGGGCATTGCCGCCCAGCTGCGCTCGCTCCTGGTCATGCTCGGCCACGACTCGCTCAAGCGCCGCGTCTTCGACCGGGCGAGCCGGACCTTCATGATCGGCGTGCTGCTGATTGCAGCCGGCGTGTTGGCAGCAATCATCGCCGATCTCGTCGCGCTCCTGAAATAGGCGCCAACACGACGGCAAAAGAAAAGGCGGGCCGAAGCCCGCCTTTCCTATCTTTAGGTCCCAGACGGCGCGTCAGACGCGGCGCTCGACCATCATCTTCTTGATCTCTGCGATCGCCTTGGCCGGGTTGAGGCCCTTCGGGCAGGCCTGCGTGCAGTTCATGATCGTGTGGCAGCGATAAAGGCGGAACGGGTCCTCGAGGTTGTCGAGGCGCTCACCGGTCGCTTCATCGCGGCTGTCGATCAGCCAGCGATAGGCCTGCAGCAGAATGGCCGGGCCAAGGTAGCGATCGCCGTTCCACCAGTAGCTCGGGCACGAGGTCTGGCAGCAGAAGCAGAGGATGCACTCGTAGAGGCCGTCGAGCTTGGCGCGGTCCTCGTGGCTCTGGCGCCATTCCTTCGCCGGGGTCGGCGATACGGTCTGCAGCCAGGGCTGGATCGAAGAGAGCTGCGCGTACGGCACGGTCAGGTCCGGCACCAGGTCCTTGACCACCGGCATGTGCGGCAGCGGGTAGACCTTGATCGCCCCGCTGATGTCGCTCATGCCCTTGGTGCAGGCCAGCGTGTTCGTGCCGTCGATGTTCATCGCACACGAACCGCAGATGCCCTCGCGGCAGGAGCGGCGCAACGTCAGCGTCGGGTCGATCTTGTTCTTGATGTACAGCAGTCCATCGAGAACCATCGGGCCGCAATCGTCCAGATCGACATAGTAGGTGTCGATGCGGGGATTTTCGTCGTCGTCCGGCGACCAGCGGTAGATGCGGAACTCACGAAGGTTGGTCGCGCCTTCCGGCTTCGGCCACACCTTGCCTTCTTGAACCCGGGAGTTCTTGGGTAGGGTGATTTCAACCATTCTCTTTCCCCGCGATCAGTAGACGCGCGCCTTGGGCGCAATCTTGGCCGGGTCGATGCCGCCCTCTTCGAGGGGCAGCATGGTCTCCGTGTGGACCGGGCGGTAGTCGAGCGTGACCTTGCCCTTCTCGTCCACCCACGACAGCGTGTGCTTGCGCCAGTTGACGTCGTCGCGCTGGGTGAAGTCCTCGCGCGCATGCGCACCGCGGCTTTCCTTGCGCGCCTCGGCGCCGTGCACCGTGGTGATGGCGCAGGCCATCAGGTTGTGCAGTTCCAGCGTCTCGACGAGGTCCGAGTTCCAGATCATCGAGCGGTCGTGGACCTTCACGTCCGGCAGCTCCGACCAGATCTCCGACATGCGACGGCAGCCGCTCTCGAGTGACTCCTGGGTGCGGAACACCGCAGCGTCTTCCTGCATCGCGCGCTGCATCTTCTCGCGCAGCACCGCCGTCGGCGTACCGCCGTTGGCGAAGCGCAGGCCGTCGAAGCGTTCCATGATCTTCTCGCAGGCCTGCTCGTTGATGTCCGGAACAGCCGAGTCGCGGTCGATCACTTGGCCGGCGCGGATCGCAGCGGCGCGGCCGAACACGACCAGGTCGATCAGCGAGTTCGAGCCGAGGCGGTTTGCACCGTGCACCGATGCGCAGCCTGCTTCGCCGACAGCCATCAGGCCCGGCTGGATGCGCTCCGGGTTGGCGGCGTCGGCGTTGAGCACCTCGCCCCAGTAGTTCGTCGGAATGCCGCCCATGTTGTAGTGGACGGTCGGCAGAACCGGGATCGGCTCGCGGGTCACGTCGACGCCAGCGAAGATCTTGGCGCTCTCCGAAATGCCCGGCAGGCGCTCGTGCAGGACCGCCGGATCGAGGTGGTCGAGGTGCAGGTAGATGTGGTCCTTGTTCTTGCCGACGCCGCGGCCCTCGCGGATCTCCAGCGTCATGCAGCGCGAGACGACGTCACGCGAGGCAAGGTCCTTTGCCGACGGAGCATAACGCTCCATGAATCGTTCGCCCTCGGAGTTGACGAGATAGCCGCCCTCGCCGCGGGCACCCTCTGTGATGAGGCAGCCTGCGCCGTAGATGCCGGTCGGGTGGAACTGGACGAACTCCATGTCCTGCAGCGGCAGGCCAGCGCGGGCAACCATGCCGTTGCCGTCGCCGGTGCAGGTGTGCGCGGACGTCGCCGAGAAGTAGGCACGGCCGTAGCCGCCGGTTGCCAGCACCACCATCTTCGCAGCGAAGCGGTGGATGGTGCCGTCGTCGAGGTTCCAGGCAACGACGCCGGTGCAGACGCCGTCGGTCATGATCAGGTCGAGCGCCAAGTACTCGATGAAGAACTGCGCGTTGTTCTTGACCGACTGGCCGTAGAGCGTGTGCAGGATCGCGTGGCCGGTACGGTCAGCCGCGGCGCAGGTACGCTGCACCGGAGGACCGTCACCGAAGTTCTGCATGTGGCCGCCGAACGGGCGCTGGTAGATGCGACCGTCTTCGGTACGGGAGAACGGAACGCCGTAGTGCTCGAGCTCGTAGACCGCAGCCGGAGCCTCGCGAGCGAGGTATTCCATGGCGTCGGTGTCGCCCAGCCAGTCAGAGCCCTTGACGGTGTCGTAGAGGTGCCACTGCCAGTGGTCCGGCCCCATGTTGCGCAACGAGGCGGCGATGCCGCCCTGTGCCGCTACGGTGTGCGAGCGGGTCGGGAACACCTTGGTGATGCAGGCCGTCTTCAGGCCCTGCTCGGCCATGCCGAGGGTGGCACGCAGGCCCGCGCCGCCGGCGCCGACCACGACCACGTCGAACTTGTGGTCGACGAAGGTATACGCTCTTCCGTTTACGGCAGGACGTTCGAGGTTCTTTCTGATCTCGGCCACGTCTTTAGCCTCCGAATGCGATCTTGAGCAGCGCGAACAAGGACGCCGCGCCAAGGATGAGGGTGTAGAAGATATTGAGCATCAGCAGCGCGATCTTGCAGAGCTCGCCGTGGACGTAGTCCTCGATGATCATCTGCATGCCGAGCTTCATGTGATAGAGCACGGAGAGCAGCGCGAGGATCAGCACGACCGTCACGAACGGATTGCCGAGCGTGGCGCGGACCTCGGCGAACGATGCATCGCTGAGCGCAATGATCAGGCCGATGAAGAACAGCATCAGCGGCAGGTTCGCAACGCCCGTCAGGCGCTGGTACCAGAAGTGGCCGGTGCCTTCGCGGGCGGCGCCGAGGCCGCGCACGCGCGAGAGTGGAGTGCGGAAATCGGACATATGCTTATGCTCCCCGCGCCATGTAGCCGATGATCCAGATCACCACGGTGATCGCGACCGAAATGAACGGCATCGCGACCGCCATGCGGGTGGACGCGTGCTTCTCGAGCCAGTGGCCGGTGTCCATGACGAAGTGGCGGATGCCGCCGATCGCGTGATGGATCAGCGCCCAGGTGAAGCCGAACAGGACCAGCCTGCCGAACCAGGACCCGTAGATCACGCTCAGCGTGTTGAACCAATCCTCGGACGTCGCCGCTGCGAGCAGCCAGGCAACGAACAGGAGGATACCGAAGTAAAGCGCGCCGCCGGTGATGCGGTGTACGATCGACATCACCATCGTCGGGATGGGTTTGTAGATCTGCAGGTGCGGTGAAAGTGGTCTGGCGCGGGTGGCTGTGGTTTTGCTCATGGCTCCCCCAAATCTAAGGGCCTCGCTCCGAGCTTATTCAACGGCGGTGCCGGTACGGATCGCGACCTTTTGGCGTGCGGGTCTTCTAATGCGGATTTCGCAGCGCGTCAAAGCCGTAAAGTGGCGATAATGCGGCCGAATTTCCCGCAAACCCGCTTCAATCGATTAATCGTCGCTTGCCCCACCGGCATTTTTTGCCGGCCGGGACGCAGGTTCACCTGCGGCAGGTAAGCGGTTCCTTGCCCGCATGCATCCAAAGCGCCTCACCGCCCTCGACCACGAGCGCCATTCCGCTCTGGCCGAAACGGGTGTTCTGATTCGGCGGCGCTGCCATCAGTTCGAACACCTCGCCCTCGGTGTTGGTGAGGCGCACCGCGCCACGGCCGGCTTCGACACGGATGCTGCCGCCGGTCTCGCAGGCATAGGTTGCGCTGCGTGGCTGGGGGACATTGCCGTCACCGATGGTGCCGGTCGTTTCGGACGTCGGGCCCGTCTCGGACACGCAGGCTGCAAGGAAAAGGACGGCGCCTGCTGCCAGGGCCACTCGCAGGGCGTCACGGCCCGGATGAAATTTCGTCGTCATGAGCGGCAGGGATGCTTTCAGTCGAATTGAGGATGAAGGGCCCGGAAGAGACGCCGGGCTCGCAGTGTCAGGCGACGTCGTAGCGAATGACGTGCGAGGTCCAGTCGGCGGGGGCTGCGATCTGCTCGTAGAGCCGGCGTCCTTCTTCCGGCTGGCGCGGCGCGTTGAGGATCAGCCGCGACCAGCCGCGCTCCTCCGCCTGATCGCTCAGGACGTCGATCAGCGCCTTGGCGATGCCCTTCTTGCGATGATCGTGGTGCACGTAAAGGTGATCGACCTGCCCGCAACGCAGGCCCGAAATCGGGTCCGGCATGTCGGTGAAGATGGCAAAGCCGACGAGATTGTCGTCGATGCGCGCGCCGAGCACTTCCGCCACGCGGTCCTGCAGCAGCGTCTCGGCATAGAACTCGTCCGGCCTGCGCGGCGCGCCGCGCTTCAGGGCCTGCACATAGGCGGCGAGCAGCGGCGCGAACGCCCGGGCGTCCTTGAGGCGCAGAAGGGTGATGTCGATCTGGTGTGGCTGATTCATGCACCGCTCCTTTATCGCAATTGTATCGGCCCAGGCGGATGGGGCTGTCAATCACCGCGCGTTAACCATGTTCGCATGCGCGGGCCTGACCAGGTGCAGAAGCCCTTAACAATGGTTAATAAAAGGTTAATATCTGAGTTAACGTTGCTGTTCTTGTCGGCTTGGGAGCAAACCGATGCGCAATATCTTCCTAGCAAGTGCCGTCGCTGCGGCGATGCTGGCTTCTGTTTCCGTAGCGGCAGCCGGCGGCGCGGTTAGCGACCGGGTCTATGCCGACTCCTATGGCAACCTCGTGATCCATAGCCCCGCCGGCTACAAGCGCATCATCGTCGGCATGGGCCATACCGCCGACGCCTACAACGAGACCGGCTCCTACTACGAGCCCCAGGTCGTCTACCTCGACGACAAGCCTCAGGCCGAGGAAAAGACTTACACCTTCTGCACCCGCCCGCCGCATGTCTGGACGGGCCGCGCCCACATGAACGGCCTGACCGACGGCGAGATCCCGCAAGCGCCGCTCGTCTGCAGGTAACCGGGTTTTCAACGAACAGAGGGGGCGTCGATGCAGGCAGCGCAGACCTTTCGCCGCTCCCCGCGCGTTGCCTTTCGCCCGCAGTCACGACTGTCGCGCTACATCTCCCGCTTCGACGCGGGCGAGACACTTCGTTCCGCCATCTACGGCATGCTGGCGGGGGTGATCGCGCTGGTCGCCCTTGAAGTCCCCGTAGCCTTCGAGAGCGAGGCCCCGGCATTGCGGCCGATGGGCACGCCGGCAGTCCCCATCAGCCGCGCGGCACCTCAGCCCCGAGAGGCAACAAGCTATACCGCTCCCCCGGCAGAATCTTCCATTGACCCGCTGCTCCGGCCGATGCAGCTCGACCTCAAGGCCAACGGCGTGGTTGAGCTCACCGGCCTGATCGAGCCCGGTTCGGCCCGACGTATTCGCGAGAAATTCGCGACCGTTGAGTCAGAGGTGAAGACGGTCTCCCTCAATTCGCCGGGCGGCTCGATTGAAGATGCAATCGCCATTGCGCGCATCGCCCGCTATCTCACGGAAATGGGCGTGGAAGCGGAGTTGTGGCTGCATGCGCTCGATACGCCGCCGCAGTCGCTCTATCACCTGTCGCGCGACGAGCTCGTCCGCTACGCACTGGTGACCGAGACCTCCAACTAGCAGGAGCCCGACTTCTCTTCCGTCGGGCAAACGAACAGGCTCGGCCGCACGCAATCGCGGCCGGCGCGCTTGGCGTCGTAGAGCGCGGCATCAGCACGAGCGAACAGCGACTGCGGTCTTTCTCCCTCGGCCAGTTCCGCAACGCCAAAGCTGGCGCTGATGCGCAGGTCGCGGGCAATGTCCTGCGGCCGGCTGGCGGAATAGACGCTGCGGATGTTTTCCGCGAGGAGTCTCGCCGCGTGCAGGTTGGTCGCGGGCAGGATGACGGCAAATTCCTCGCCGCCGATGCGCGCGGCAACATGATTCGGCCGCCCAATGCGGCGCAGAATGTCGGCAAACAACACGATCAGACGGTCGCCGGCCGTGTGGCCATAGGTGTCGTTGACCGTCTTGAAGTGGTCGAGGTCGCAGGTCACCAGCGTCAGCGGCAAATGCTTCTCGGCACTCTCGCGCGCGAGCTCTGCCAACCGCAGCTCGAAGCCGCGCCGGTTGAGAAGGCCCGACAGCGCGTCAGTCTCGGAGCGCAGCGTGATCTGCTGGATGATGTCGAAGGCAAGGCTGGCCAGGAGCAACAGGCCGGTTGCCACCACCAGCACCGTGCCGAGCGACTGCGATGCCATCGCATAGGTGGTCGTCAGGTAGCTCGCCGGGGACGGCCCCGTGCCACCGAAGGCCACTGCCAGGAAGGGCTTCAGCAGGTAGTGCAGCGAGCTGATGACGAGGAAGCCCGCCAGGACGTTGTCGAGCGTGCGGCGCTTTGGCGCGAGCAGGATGATGTAAACGCCCAGCGCCTGCATCGCGCAGTAAGGCGCCTGGTAGAGCATCAGCCGCGTGAACGAATCGCGCGGCATTCCGTGAATGACGCTGCTGATTCCCACCGAAACAATGAAGATGCACGCCAGCGCCGCCATCGGCGTCTTCACATTGTAATGCCAGGTCAGGCCGATATTGAGCAATGTGAGGGCGACCAGGAACAGGACGTGGCCGAGGAAGGCGCCGAGCTGCAGATTCGAAAAATACGGCAGCAGGAATTCGGAGACGCCGTAGGCGATGCCCATCACATAGGTCGCCGCGAACCACCATGCGGAAATGTAGCGGCGGTCGTAGAGCGCGATTGCCGCAAAGGCAGCGCTGAACAGCCCCGTGATCGACAGGGCTATGATCAGGATGTAGGCCGCACCGGTCATGGAGGTTCCCGTTTGGTAACGGGATAATGGATAGCAACAAAAAGAAGGTTAAGGCCTAAAATAATGAACCGGCCCACCCTGCGGCGGCCGGTCCACTGTAATTTCTCGTTGATTGAGCCTTACCGGCTAGCAGCGATGCCGAGGATGAGGCCGGTTGCGACGCTGATCAGCAGGTAGTCGTTGTCGACCTTGACCCACTGCTGGCCCTTCGACGGGCGCTTCAGGCCGTGGCGGTGGTAGTCACGAACCGCCGGACGGCGCTTCCAGTCCGCCACGCGCTCGCCGCGCTTCCAGTGATGACGCTTCGGGGTCGGAGCGTGCGCCTGCGGCTTCTTACCGGGAGCCTGGAAATGCGGCTTCGGCGCCGGCTGGTGATGATGCTGCGGGGCCGGGTGCCGCGGATCGTGGCGGGTCTGGGCCTGCGCCATCGGGGCCGCGATGAAGGAGAAGGCAATCGCCGCAAGGATCGTACGCTTGAACATTCTTGGGGGGTCCTCGTTGTTGATGAGGCGAACCTAGCGGCGCGAAACTGAATGGAAAATGAACGGTAAGATTACCGTTTGGTAATTAAATCAAACCTTTACGAAGGTTAACGCGCGCAGGAAACAACCTGCCGGACTGATCGGCCCGGCAGGCTGGACGCTAAGACCGAGAGATCAGGCGGCTTCGCGCGGCCCGATTGTCGTGGTGACGGAACCGAGCCCTTCGACCTCGACGACACAGACATCCCCCGGCACCAGCGCGCCCACTCCGGCGGGCGTGCCGGTGTAGATCAGGTCCCCGGCCTCGAGCCGAATCGACTGCGACAGAATCGCAATCACCTCCGGGATCGACCAGATCAGGTCGGCAATGTCGCCGCGCTGGCGCTCCTTTCCATTTACCGAAAGGGTGATGGCGCCGGAGCTGATGTGGCCCACCTCTTCCACCTTCACGATCGGGCCGCAGACGGCGGAGCGGTCAAATCCCTTGGCGAAATCCCAAGGACGGCCAAGCTCCTTGGCCTCGGCTTGCAGGTCGCGGCGCGTAAGATCGTTGCCGATCGCGTAGCCAAACACATGCGACAGCGCGTCGGCCTCGGGAATGTTGAAACCACCCTTGCCGGTCGCGACTACCAGTTCGCCCTCGTGGTGTAGGTCTTCGGTCAGCGGCGGGTAAGGGATCGTGTCACCGTCTTCAACCACCGCGTCGGCCGGTTTCGTGAAGAAGAACGGCGGCTCACGATCGGGGTCTTTTCCCATCTCGCGGGCGTGCGCGGCGTAGTTTCGGCCAACGCAGAAGATGCGGCGGACCGGAAAACGGGCGGCCTCGCCGCGAACGGCAACGCTTGCCTGCGGCGCTGGGGGAAATACGAATGTCACGCTGTGCTCCAATGATGCTGCGGCCTGAGAGGCCGGCTTATAGCTCATCCTCAATGACGGCGCGAATGCGCTTTGCGGCAAGGCCGTCGCCATAGGGATTGATCGCCTGCGCCATGCGCCGGTAGTGCGCCTCGTCAGTCAGGAGCTTTGAAGCCTCACCAACAATCCTGGCGCGATCGGTGCCGACAAGTATGACGGTTCCCGCTTGGACCGCCTCCGGGCGCTCGGTCGTGTCGCGCATCACCAGGATCGGCTTGCCGAGCGACGGCGCCTCCTCCTGCACGCCGCCGGAATCGGTGATGATGATGAAGGCGCGATCCATCAGGTGCACGAACGGCTCGTAGTCGAGCGGATCAATCAGGTGGATCGCGGGGTTGGCTCCTAGCAGCCGCTCGACCGGCTCGCGCACGCTCGGGTTCGGATGCACCGGATAAACGATCTGTACGTCATGCTTCTGCGCAATCTCGTTGAGCGCGTTGCAGATGTTCTCAAAGCCGATGCCGAAATTCTCCCGCCGGTGACCTGTCACCAGCACCAGCCTTTTCTTTGGGTCAAGGAACGAGAAGCGCTGCGCAAACTCAGCCTGCCGTGCCCACTCGCGCGTCTTCTCCACCGTCTCGAGCAACGCGTCGATCACCGTGTTGCCGGTGATGTGGATGTGGGCTTCCGGAACGCCTTCGCCGAGCAAATTGGCCTTGGACGTCGCCGTCGGTGCGAAATGAAAACGCGTCGCAAGCGTCGTCACGCGCCGGTTCATCTCTTCTGGCCACGGCGCCTGCAGGTTGCCAGAGCGCAACCCCGCCTCGACATGGCCGAGCGGGAGCCGCCGGTAGAAGGTAGCAAGCGATGCTGCCAGCGTCGTCGTCGTGTCGCCGTGGACGAGAACGAGGTCCGGCTTTTCCTGATCGAGCACCTGGCCGATGCCGGTGAGCACGCCGGCCGTAACCGCGTCGAGCGTCTGGTTGGGCTTCATCAGGTCGAGGTCGTAGTCCGGCACGATGTCGAACAGCTCCAGCACCTGGTCGAGCATTTGCCGGTGCTGGGCTGTAACGCAAATGCGCACCCGCAGCCGGTCGGAGCGCTGCAGCTCCTTCACCACCGGGGCCATCTTGATCGCCTCCGGCCGCGTGCCGAAAACGGCAAGCACGGTCTTCGTCGGTCGGTCCCCTCGCGGCATGGCGTCCCCCTCTCCTGACTATGAGAAAGTCATAGCGCAAAACTCGTTCCCGGGCAGTAAAGCCGGGGCGAGACTGACCTCAGACTTACGTAGCATCACCCCCGACACTTGACCGAAGGCGCGGAAAACACGAAAAGACGAATTATCACGAAAGACGCGACATGGACTTCGAAGCCTTTTTCGCCACGAAGCTGAACGTCCTGCGGGACGAAGGGCGCTATCGCGTCTTTGCCGAGCTGGAGCGCCAGGCTGGCGCATTCCCGGCTGCACGCCGTCACGCCCACGGCGAGATTCGCGACGTTACCGTCTGGTGCTCGAACGACTATCTCGGCATGGGCCAGCATCCGAAGGTGATCGAAGCCATGCATGAGGCGCTTGACCGCTACGGTGCGGGCGCCGGCGGCACCCGCAACATTTCCGGCACCAATCACTATCACGTCCTGCTCGAGCAGGAGCTTGCCGACCTGCACGGCAAGGAGGCCGCGCTGCTGTTCACCTCGGGCTACGTCTCCAACTGGACCAGCCTGTCGACGCTCGGGGCGCAGATCCCGGACGTCGTGATCTTGTCCGACGCCGGAAACCACGCCTCGATGATCGAGGGCATTCGCCACTCGAAGGCAGAGCGCCGCATCTGGAAGCACAACGACGTCGAGGATCTCGACAGGCAACTCGCCGAGGTCGGCCCCGACCGGCCGAAGATCGTCGCCTTCGAGAGCGTCTATTCGATGGACGGCGACATCGCCCCTATTGCTGACATCGTCGAGGTCGCCGAAAAGCATGGCGCGATGACCTATCTGGACGAGGTCCATGCCGTCGGCATGTACGGCCCGCGTGGCGGCGGTATTGCCGAGCGCGAAGGGCTGATGAACCGGATCACCCTGATCGAGGGCACTCTCGGCAAGGCCTTCGGCGTTGTCGGCGGCTATATCACCGGCTCCGCGGCGGTGATCGATTTCATCCGCTCCTACGGCTCAGGCTTCATCTTCACGACCGCTCTGCCGCCGCACATCGCGGCTGGCGCTCTCGCCTCGATCCGCCACCTCAAGACCAGCAATGTCGAGCGCGCGGCCCATCGCGACCGCGTCGCAAAAGTGCGCCAGCGTCTCGACAAGCTCGGCATCCCGGTGATGCCGAACCCGAGCCACATCGTGCCGGTGATGGTGGGCGATGCGGCCAAGTGCAAATGGATCTCCGACCTGCTGCTCGACGAGTACGGGGTCTACGTCCAGCCGATCAATTATCCGACGGTGCCGAAGAAGACCGAGCGCCTGCGTATCACGCCGACGCCGCTGCACACGGATGCCGACATCGACGCGCTGGTGCATGCCCTGTCGAGCCTCTGGTCCCGCTGCGCCCTCGCCCGCCAGGTCGCCTGACATTTCGGCAAACGGAACGCGCCTGAATAGGCCTGCGCGGCCGCGGCGAGTTGCGCTATCAGGCGGCCAGCCCGCACAGAGTGTTCCCGCATGCCCTCTTCCGCACGTCCCGACGACCGCTACGCCGCCTTCCGCCACTCGTCCTATCTGCGCTTCTTCGGCGCCCGCTTCGCGACGAACTTTGCTTCGCAGATCGTCTCGGTGTCGGTGGGCTGGCAGATTTATGACCTGACCCGCAATCCGTTCGATCTGGGACTTGTTGGTCTGGTGCAGTTCGCGCCGGCGTTGCTGCTGGTGCTGGTGACGGGCGCCGTTTCCGACCGGTTCGGCCGGCGCCTTATCATGGGCCTCGCCATCACCGTCGAGGCGCTGTGTGCGCTCGCGCTGCTGCTTCTCACGCTTCGGGGTCTCACCAACGTCGTGCACGTCTTCCTCGTGCTGGCGGTGTTCGGCACAGCCCGCGCGTTCTTTTCGCCTGCCTCATCGTCGCTCGTCGCCAATCTCGTGCCGCCGGAGGATTTCGCAAACGCCGTCGCCTGGAACTCGTCTGCCTGGCAGGTCGCCACCATCGTCGGCCCGGTAGCGGGCGGCCTGCTCTACGGCATCTCGCCTGAAGCAGCCTACACCGTCGCCACTGTGATGATGGGCGTTGCCGCGCTGCTGATCTTCTCGATCCCGAAGCCCGCACTGCATTTCGAGCGCGAATCGAGCGGCCTTGGCTCGCTCTTTGCCGGCTTCAGCTACATTCGCAGCGAGAAGGTGGTGCTGGGGGCAATCTCGCTCGACCTCTTCGCCGTGCTGCTGAGCGGCGCGATCGCGCTCCTTCCGGTCTATGCGCGCGATATCCTCGAGCTCGGCCCATGGGGGCTCGGCATGCTGCGCTCGGCGCCGGGCCTTGGCGCGGTCTGCGTTGCCGTCTGGCTTGCGGGCCATCCGATCCGCGACCACGCCGGCCTGCTCATGTTCTTCTTCGTCGCGCTGTTCGGCGTCTTCACCATCGTCTTCGGTGTCTCGACGATCCCGTGGTTGTCGATCACCGCGCTGGCGCTGCTCGGCGCCGCGGACATGGTCAGCGTCTATATCCGCAGCACGCTGATCCAGCTCTGGACGCCGGATCGCGTGCGCGGCCGCGTCAGTGCCGTCAACGGCGTCTTCGTCGGCGCTTCGAACGAACTTGGCGAATTCCGCGCCGGCACCATGGCCTCGCTGATCGGCACCGTCCCCGCCGTGGTCGTCGGCGGGATTGGCGCGATCGGCATCGCAGCGCTCTGGGCGTGGCTGTTCCCGGAACTCAGGAGAGCACGTCGTCTCGACGGCCGTACCTGATTGCCTCGTTGGCCTCTGCGGCCGGAACGACGCGCGCGTCGGACCCATGCTCGAAGATGTGCTGGAGGAATTCCTCCAGCCAGCGCCGCAGCCTGATGTCCCACAAAAACCGGCCGTTGAGGTGCTCACGGCCTTGCTGCGCGCCGGGCAGCTCGAAGCGGCTTGCGCCGCGCACCACCCAGCTGTGCATCATCGCCCGCGTCAGTTCGGCATGGAACTGGATGCCATAGGCCTTCCTGCCATAGCGGAACGCCTGGTTCGGATAGGTCTGTCCGCCTGCAAGAAGCGTCGCGCCGGAAGGCAGCGAAAAACCTTCGCGATGGAATTGATAGACCATGTCCGGCCAGTCCATCATCTGCTTGCCTTCCTGGGTCGCGTGGATCGGGTACCAGCCGATTTCGACCGCGCCGTCTTCGCGCGGGCCAACGCGGCCGCCAAGATGATTCACCAGCATCTGCGCCCCAAGGCAGATGCCGAGGAACGGCTTCTCTTCCTTGAGCGGCACGGCGAGCCACTCAGTTTCGCGCCGGATATACTCCTCCGGGTCGTTGGCGCTCATCGGTCCGCCGAACACCACCGCGCCGCGATGCTCGTGCAGCGTCTCCGGCAGCGGATCGCCCAGCGGCGGGCGCCTGATGTCGAGATGGAAGCCCGCCTGAGTGAGAAGCTGGCCGACCCGGCCCGGGCTTGATCGCTCCTGATGCAGCACGATGAGGATCTTTCCCCGCGAGGGCCGATGCGGATCGTGCGGATGCATGTCAGTCCTGTTCGCCTATTCCCGCCGCTTCGCGCGCCTGCTTGCGCAGGAGCACCCGTTCGCGCTGCTCGATTCCGATCAGTTCGGCAACGCGCCAGACGACATTGTCCTCGAGTTCATGCAGCTCGCCATCGGCGTAGACGACTTCCCACAGCAGACGCACCAGCTCTGATTTTTGCGGCTGCTGCAGCGTGCGGTTGAGAACGCTGGTGAACTGGTAGAAGTCGATCGCCTCGCGGCTCGCCTGCTCGCCCGCTGACAGCAGCTGGTCGAGCTGCTTGCCCGACAAGCCGAACGCTTCTGCCAGTCCAGAGCGCAACTGGGCGCGCTCGGAATCCGCGCGCGTGCCATCCGCGTCCGCAACATAGGTCAGCAGTGCCGCCGCCGCCACGCGCGGATCGTCCGCTTCCGGCAGCTTGTCGCCGGAAGCTGGCTTCAGATTGGCCAGGAAGGTCTTGAGTTGGTCGAGCATACCTTCTTAGTAGCGCGAAGCTTTTCGCTAGAACAGTCTGAAGCCGGCGGGKTTTTCTTCCTTTTCTTCGGGATCGACACCCGGATCATCCGGCAGGCGGGCAATCCGGACTTCTTCCTCTTCCAGATCAACCGGCTCGGCATCGAGCACCGGCGGCGTGATGACGACCGAAGCGAGACCCGCCGCTTCCTCTGGTTTCTTTGCGGCAGCCGGACGCTCGGGCTGCTCCACCTTCGCCTCCTCGACCGGTTCGGCCGGGCGAGCCGGTGCAGCCGGAGCCGCGATCACCGGCTTCGGCGTGGGCGCCTCCGGCTCATAGGGCTCGATCAGCTGGCTGATCTTTTCCGCTGGTACCTTCCACTCGAACGCATCGAGTCGGCCGGTGGCGGGCGACAGCGGCGCCCATTTTTCCGAAACGACGCCATCGGCAACCCAGGCCGGATCGCGCTGCGCGCGCACGGCCTGACCGAGCAGATGACGGATCTTGCCCTGGTCGCCGGTTTCGGCCTCTTCGATGTCAGCTAGCAGCAGGAACACGCTTTCGCGTGGACCAAGCCTTGCCGCAGTCTCCGCCTCGCGCCGCGCAAGTCCGAATTCGCCCGCGTCGAGCGCAGCCCGCGCCACCACGAGCGCCGACTCGACATTGTTGCGGCGAAGCGATTGCAGGCGCTTTGCGCGCTCAAGGCGATCATGGGTGGAATCGCCCGGCCGCGCGTGGACATAGGCCTCGGCGATCTCGGGATGTGGCTCGAGTTTCCAAGCAGCCTCGAGGATCTTTGCGCCCTTGCGCATGTCATTGAGGCGGAAGGCCGCGCGCGCGGCAATCACCGCAGCTGGAACGAGGTCCGGCGCGAGCTTGTTGGCTTCGGTCGCGGCAGTGCGCGCGCCGGCGGGATCGGCATCGAAGATCGCCTGCGCCTTCGCCGTCAGCAGCACCGCGCGGCGGCGGTTTGCGGCGACCCTGTCAATCTGCTTGGTCGCCTTCTGCGTCTCGACCAGCTTCAACGCGCCGTCCCAGTCGCCCGCCTCGACCTTCTCTTCGAGCGTCGAATCGGTAGCCCAGCCAAGCTGCGGTGCCACCTCCGCAGCCCTTGCCGCATAGTGGCGCGCAGCGACACGGTCGCCCAGCCGTTCAGCCTCCAGATAGAGGCCGCGCAGACCAAGCAGGCGCATTTCCGGATCAGCGAGCATCGCCTCAAACTTGGTGCGCGCAGCTTCGTGATCGCCTTCGAGCAGCGACGCCTGCGCGTCGAGAAGATGGATCAGCGGCTCCTGATCGGCCGCGATCAGCTTCATCGCTTCCTTTTTCTTCTTACGTGCCAGCGCGGCATCGCCCGCACCGGCGGCGACCATGCCGGTCGACAGCGCCTGGTAGCCACGGTCGCGGCGGCGGACGCGGAAATAGCGGGTCACGGTGTAGGGGCTGTACCAGATGCCTTTCAGAACCCACCAGCTCAGCATGGTCAGCGCCACGACCGCCACCATGATGACGGCGGCGACCATCAGGCTCACCTGATACTGGTAGCCGTTGAAGGTCATGACCAGCTCGCCGGGCCGGTCGGCGAGCCACGCGAAGCCAAGACCAATCAGGAAAACGAGGAGCAGGAAGAACAGGATACGGAACATCAGTTAGCTCCTCAGCGCGGCGGCCAAAGCCTGGTCGACAAGCTGGTCGACTTCGCGGCGCGCCCGCACCTTCTCGATGAACGGCTTGCCCGCTTCCTTCGCGGCGTCCGGCAAATTTTCGTATTCGGTCAGCGCACGCTCGAGGTTCCCGGCCTCGACGGCGGCGTCAATGCGCGCCGCGATCTCCGGCACACCGTCGCCCTCAACCATGCCGACGGGACGGACCTGCACCAGCCCCATCGCGCTCTGCCACAGCTTGTCGGCGATGCCCGCATCGGGATCGACCGGACGCTCGGCGGCGATCATGGCATTGGCGGCTGCATCAGCTTCCGCCGCGAGCTGCGCAAGCGTCGCCACGCCGTTCTGCGCGTAGGGGCGGAGGCCGTCTAGTTCGGCCGCATCCGGCGTCAGCGCTGCAATGGTGTCGAGCTCAGCCTTGAACGGCACGCCGCGGTCAACCGCAGCCTTCAGCGCCGAGACGGCGATGACCATCGCGGTCGACGGCGCATCCGCCTGTTCGTCGAGGCGCGAAGCGAACTCGCTGATACGGGTTTCAAGACCTTCGAGGCGTCCGGTCAGCTGCGACTGCGCATTCTGCACATTCGTGACTAGCTCGCGCAGCGAGGCAACATCGTTGCTCATCTCCCCAAGCGCTGCTTCATCGGTTGCCGGGTTTTCCCGCAGTTCCCGGATCGCGTTTTCAAGGTTCGTCAGGCGCTCCTCAACCGGCGTGAGATCGATGGTGCCCGCATCACCGGCCGTCTGCGCCGCAGACGCAACTTCCTGGCGCAGCCCCTCGACCTGCTCGGTGACGGTGGCGAGGCGCTGTTCGGCCTCCTGCAGGCGTGCTTCGAGTGCGGACGTATCGGCCCCGCCCGACGGAGCGGATGCAACTTGCTGGCGCAGCGCGGCCACCTGTTCCTCCAGCGAGGCGATGGCCGGGCTGTGGTCCTCAAGGACGCTGCGGCTGCCGGGGAGCAGTCCCGCGAAGTGCAGGCCGCCGGCAATCGCCAGCGCGATCACGCCGCCTGCGACGCCTGCAAGCAGCGAGCCGCTAGAGCCGCGCTTCGCGGCCCCCGGCGATCGCACCGATTCGCTGCGGCCGAAGGAACTTGAGGATGCCGTGCTGTAGGGTGATTCGCCCTCGGGCACGTCGCGAACCGGTTTTTCTGTAGTCGCCTCCGGCTCAAAAGGCTCGGCCGGTGTCTCGGACGCGTCGACGGCCTCTGCCGGCTGGGTAGGTGCGTCCGTTTCGGCTGGCTGATCGACGGGAGAAGCTTCTGCTTCTGCTGCCTTCCGCTCCTCGTCCAGACGCGAGACCTCGTCAGGCGAAAGGTCGATCGTCACAGGCTCCCGGCTGGATTTTGAGTGTCGGGTTCGGGGCGTCTTCACCATGCCGGCAGTCCTTCAGCTCATGACGGTTCACGATAACCGTTTCTTCCTGATCTAGGCCGCTCGCTAGATCGTGAAAAGGGCAACGCGGTGGTCACCCTCCCGAATGGGTAAGAAGAAGTTCAAGAACGCTTTCTTCGGAAGGCGCCGCGCTTACGAAGATGCGCTTGGCATCAACGCCGAAAAACGCCGTCGCGACTTTTTGCGAGATGCAGAAGAACGTCGTCTTTTCAAATGCTTGCCATATACCTTCACGGGCTGTTAGCCCGGCAAGCAGCTGGCCAGCACGCTCCGACAGCACCGGCGCGCCCCACACTTCTCCTTGCGCAATCGCATTCAAAACAAAGTCAGTTGGGTAACTGACTTCTTCTGCCGAATACACTTCGGCGACGTCGAGACGAATGCCGCACGCGTCCAGCGCATCGGCAAATCCCTTCGTCCGCTGTACTGCCGCGAGGTGCAGGAGGTGCGAACCGGCGGGCAGCTCCTTGCTAATTAGATCGGCAAGCTGCACGGCTGTTCCGCCTGCTATGCGCACATTCGTGAAGCCAGACTTCCTTGCCTCAGATCCGGTCGCCTCCCCAACCGCATAGAGCGGCCGGGTGTGGAATGCATCGATGAGTTTCGCCGGTATGTGCCGAACGGCATTGGGGCTGGTGACAATGACGGCGTCATAGACACCCGGCGGGGCCGGCAGTTTCGGCTCAACCGGCACGATCCTGGTCAGCGGCAGGACGATGGGCGCGAAGCCCAGCGCCTTGAGCCGCGCGGCGGTGGCGCTCGCGCCGGGTTCGGGGCGGGTTACGAGAACCCGCTTCCTCAAGACCAGCCTTCGAAGAATTTCGCGCCAGCCTTGTCGCGGATCCGCGCGCCGGCGTCCGCGCCAAGTGCGGCGGCTTCCGCCACGCTGCCCTCGGCGCCGATTTCGTACACCTGGCCGCCGTCCGGCGTCAGAATCATGCCGCGGAAGTCGATGCGGTCGCCTTCAACCTGCGCATAGCCGGCAAGCGGCGTGCGGCAGGAGCCGTCGAGCGAGGCAAGGAACGCGCGCTCGCAGGAAAGCGCCGCGCCCGTTGCGGCATGGCTGATTGGCGCAAGCAGTGCCTTCACCCGCTCGTCGCCAATGCGGCTTTCAATGCCGATGGCGCCCTGCCCCGGCGCAGGCGGAAATTTCTCCACCGGCAAGAGTTCGGTGATGATGTCCGAAAGCCCGAGACGGCGAAGACCGGCGTTGGCCAGCAGCGTTCCGGCAACCTGTCCCTCATCCAGCTTGCGCAAGCGCGTCTGCACATTGCCGCGGAACATCACGACCTCGATGTCGGGACGCAGGCGGCGGATCAGCGCCTGGCGCCGCAGCGACGACGAACCGACCACCGCGCCATGCGGCAGCTCCTCCAGCGTCGGGCTATCGCGGCCAATAAAACCGTCGCGGACATCCTCGCGTTCGAGGAAGGCGGAAAGCTCCAGCCCGTCCGGCAGCTGCGTCGGCATGTCCTTCGAGGAATGCACCGCGATGTCGATGCGGTTGTCGAGCAGTGCCTCCTCGATTTCCTTCGTGAACAGCCCCTTGCCGCCGGCCTCGGCGAGCGGACGGTCGAGGATCCGGTCGCCGCTGGTCGAGATCACCACGATCTCGAACGCTTCCTCGGGCAGGTTGTGCGCCGCCATCAGCCGGGCGCGCGTCTCGTGCGCCTGCGCCAGCGCGAGCGCGCTGCCTCGTGTCCCGATCCTCAACTCATAAGTTTGCATGCTGGCTCGTCCATGATACGTGCGTGCCAGTCCTAACGGGGAATAACCGGCACAGCAATGTTACGCATGCTCGGCATCGAGACCAGTTGCGACGAGACGGCTGCCTCGGTGGTCGCGCTTGATGACGCCGGCACGCCCAGAATCCTGTCGAATGTAGTCCTCAGCCAGATCGAGGACCATGCGGCTTTTGGCGGCGTGGTACCCGAAATCGCCGCCCGCGCTCATGTCGAGGCGCTCGACGGCATCGTGGAAGCTGCTCTTAGCGAAGCCGGCGTCGACCTCGGCGAGCTTGACGGCATTGCCGCCACCGCGGGCCCTGGCCTCATCGGCGGGCTGATCGTCGGCCTGATGACGGCCAAGGCAATTGCCGCGGCGTCCGGCAAGCCGCTGTTTCCCGTGAATCATCTGGAAGGTCATGCGCTGACCGCGCGCCTCACCGACGGGGTCGAGTTTCCCTACCTGCTGCTGCTGGTCTCCGGCGGCCACACGCAGGTCATCCTCGTGCGTGGCGTCGGCGACTATGAACGGTGGGCGACCACGATCGACGATGCGCTGGGCGAAGCCTTCGACAAGACGGCAAAGCTCGTTGGCCTGCCCTACCCCGGCGGCCCGAATGTCGAAAAGGCGGCGCAGTCGGGTGACGCTGCCCGCTTCAGCTTCCCGCGCCCGCTGCGCGGCGAGGCGCGACTCGACTTCTCCTTCTCCGGCCTGAAGACTGCCGTGCGGCAGGTCGCCACCGCCATCGCGCCTTTGTCCGATCAGGACGTCGCCGACATCTGCGCCTCGTTCCAGCGCGCCATCACCGAGACGCTGGAAGAACGCGTCGGCAAGAGCCTAGCCCGCTTCCGCGAGGTGTACCCCAATGCCGCGACGCCCGCCTTGGTCGTCGCCGGTGGCGTTGCCGCCAACAAGGCGATCCGCGCCACGCTCGACCGCCTCTGCGCGGCGCATGACATGCGCCTCGTCGCACCGCCGATCGCGCTTTGCACCGACAATGCGGCTATGATTGCCTGGGCCGGGCTCGAGCGGATGCGCGCAGGTCTTGCAAGCGGCGAGGAGGGCATGTTGTTCGCCCCGCGCTCGCGCTGGCCGCTCGATGAGAGCGCGAGCCCGATGATCGGTTCGGGCAAGCGGGGAGCCAAGGCATGACACACAAGTCGCGGATCACGGTTCTGGGCGGTGGCGCATGGGGTACGGCACTTGCCCTCACCTCGCTCCGCGCCGGCCATGACACGACGCTGTGGGCGCGCGACCGCGAAAGTGTCGCCTCGATCAACGAGCGCCGAGAGAACCCGCGCTACCTTCCCGGCATTGGCCTCGACGACAGGCTCAAGGCAACGGCAGACCTTGCCGCCGCGCTTTCCGCCGCCGATTGCGTCCTTGCCGTCGTCCCGGCGCAGACCATGCGCAGTGTGCTGATCGAGATCTCGTCGCTGCCGAAGGGCGTGCCGCTCGTCCTTTGCGCCAAGGGAATCGAGCGCGGCACCGGAAAGCTCCTGTCGGAGATCGCAGCCGAGATCCTGCCGGAAACGCCGATCGCGGCCCTTTCCGGCCCGAGCTTCGCCACCGACGTCGCCCGCGGCCTGCCGACGGCCGTCACCGTTGCCTCCACTGATGCGGCCCTCGCCTCGGGGCTGGCGGCGCTGTTTTCCTCGCGCTCCTTCCGCTGCTATTCGAGCACGGACCTCACCGGCGTCGAGGTTGGCGGCGCGCTCAAAAATGTGCTCGCCATCGCGGCGGGCGCCGTTGCCGGCGCTGGCCTTGGTGCCAGCGCCCAGGCAGCCATGGTCACGCGCGGCTTCGTCGAACTGCGCCGCGTCGGCGCGGCGTTCGGCGCCGAGCCAGAAACGCTGATGGGCCTGTCCGGCCTCGGCGACCTGATCCTGACCTGCGGCTCCGAGCAGTCGCGCAATTTTGCCTATGGCGTCGCGCTCGGCCGGGGCGACAATCGCGACGGCCTTAAGCTGGCCGAGGGCGTGGCGACCGCCGGGATCGCCGCGCGGCTTGCGCGTGAAAAGCACGTCGAGGCGCCGATCATCTCAGCGGTCGACGCCATCCTTTCCGGCAGGAGCACGATCGGCGAGGCGGTCGCGGCGCTGATGGCGCGGCCGCTGAAGAGCGAAACCGATAACGACACAGGACGAGCGAAATGATCTTTACCTTCATCGGCAGGGACAAGCCCGGACACCTCGACACCCGCCTGTCGAACCGTCCGGCCCACGTGGAATACCTCAACAAGCTGAATGCCTCGGGCAAGCTGAAGTTCGCCGGCCCGCTGCTTGGCGACGACGGCAAGCCGGCCGGCAGCCTGGTCGCTCTGGAAGTCGCCAGCCGCGAGGAAGCGGAATCGATCCTCGCCGCCGACCCATACGCAAAGGCCGGGCTGTTCGAGTCGACCGAACTGCACGCCTGGAACTGGCTCTTCAACAATCCGGAGGCCTGACCAGATGGCGTACTGGCTGTTCAAGTCGGAACCCGACGTCTTTTCCTTCGAGATGCTGAAGGCCAAGGGCGAGAAGGGCGAACAGTGGGACGGTGTGCGCAACTACCAGGCGCGCAACAACATGCGCGCCATGAAGATCGGCGACCTCGGCTTCTTCTACCACTCCAACATCGGCCTTGAGGCCGTCGGCATCGTCGAGGTCTGCGCCGAGGCGCATCCCGACTCGACCACCGACGATCCGCGCTGGGAGTGCGTCGACATCCGCGCGGTGCGCGACCTGCCGCGGCCGGTCTCGCTCAAGGAAGTGAAGGCCAACCCGAAGCTCGCCAACATGTCGCTGGTGACTTCGATGCGCTTGTCGGTCCAGCCGGTGACGCCGGAGGAATGGGCCGAGGTCTGCCGCATGGCGGGGCTCGATCCGGCGCCGTGAGGCGTGTGTGTCGAGCAACCGGCGGTGATGGGGCGGCTTGATCTCGGCGCGAGGAAACAGCCTCACGGGAACCGTGTGAATCAAACTACCCCCACCCCTAACCCCTCCCCACAAGGGGGAGGGGGATTTTGGGGAAGCGGGATCTGCTCCGGGTCCGGAGAGGGGAAGTCCAATCCTTTGGGCGCTACTGAGGCTGAACTTCGCACGCAATCTGAGCAAGTATTCCGCGACGGACATCACCCATCACTGAAGAGGGCCCCGGCATCAACGCCTCCCTCCCCCTTGTGGGGAGGGTAAGGGTGGGGGTAACTCACATCTCACCCCGGTAGGCCCCTCAAACGAAAGGAAGCCGCTGCAACGCGCAGACGCGGCACTTCCACCGGGCTTACTTCCGCCCACATTCGCCGACGACAATGCCTGATGGTCGATCAAAGCTTCATTCTTGAGAACACGGCGGTCATCGCGCCGCCGCATGTGCCGGAGATTGCCCTTCATCTTGCCGATGAGGCGCATGACCTGTGGCACAGGACCGAGGAAGAACTTGGCGAGATCGGGCTGCCGCCGCCGTTCTGGGCGTTTGCATGGGCAGGCGGGCAGGGACTTGCCCGCTACGTGCTCGACAATCCGCAGGTGGTGCGCGGGCTGCGGGTACTGGACTTTGCCTCCGGCTCCGGCCTTGTCGCCATCGCCGCAGCCAAATCCGGCGCGCGCAAGGTGGTCGCCGCCGACATCGACCCGATCGCGGCCCACGCGGTCTCGCTCAACGCGAGCGCCAACGGCGTTTCGTTGGTCTTCACCGGCGACGACCTGATTGGCACCGACGGCGACTGGGACGTCGTCCTTGCCGGCGACGTTTTCTACGACAAGCAGTTCGCAGACCGGCTCGTGCCCTGGTTCACGCAGCTGAAGGAGCGCGGCGCGACCGTCCTCGTCGGCGATCCCGGACGATCCTACCTGCCCAAACAGGGGCTCGAGGCGGTCGCCACCTATCAGGTGCCGGTCACGCGCGTGCTGGAAGATTCCGAGGTCAAGCAGACGACCGTCTGGCGCCTAGCGTAACACCCTGATGACCGTCTGCCGCGACAGGTGCGGCAGCAGCYGCTTCATCACSCCCSAATAGACCGCCACACAACCTTCGGTGGGCATGAAGCCGTCGCGCGCAATGTGAAAGAAGATGGCGCTGCCCATGCCGCGCCGGCGCGGGCGAATGTTGTAGTCGAGCACGACGCAACAATCATAGAGCCGGTCGGGCCGCTTCATGCATTCGGCGCTCTTCGGATAGGGCAGCTTCACGGGCCGGTTGTAGTTGCGGTCGAGGGGGTCGTCGCACCAGCCGTGGTTTTGGCGAATCAATTTCCGCGGAAGCTTTGATTTGGTCGACAGCAGGCGGCCCTTGCGGAAGTATCCGGAAAGCATGCGCATCTCGCCGAGGGGCGTCGCGCCGTCCCCTTCCCGTTTGATGGCGCGAATGCCGCTGCGGCCGAGCGCGCACGGAAAAACCCGGCCATTCCAGTTGAGTAGCCCCTGCGTCGGCCTGCCCGGACGCGCGCGGACGGCAAGAATGGCAGTGGCGGGGCGAAGCTGTTTTTTTGCAGGGGCTTGCACGGGGAACAAATCGTCGTGATACGCTTTCTAGGGCGGGAAGTTCCTCTTAAACCGCATGATGGTCAATAAGGCCGTCGTTCGGCCATAAAATCTGGTCAAGGACACGACATGACGTCACGTACCATCCTTATCGTCGACGATGATGCGGACCTGCGCGACACGCTCGTCGAGCAGCTGTCCCTGTACGAAGAATTTTCCGTTCTGCAGGAAGAGTCGGCGGCCAAGGGCATTCAGACCGCCCGCTCCGGTGTCATTGACCTCCTGATTATGGACGTGGGCCTGCCAGACATGGACGGCCGCGAGGCGGTGAAGCTTCTTCGCAAGGGCGGCTTCAAGCCGCCGATCATCATGCTGACCGGCCACGACACCGACTCCGACACCATCCTCGGACTGGAAGCGGGCGCAAACGACTACGTGACGAAACCGTTCCGCTTCGCGGTACTCCTCGCACGCATCCGCGCCCAGCTGCGTCAGCACGAGCAGAGCGAGGATGCGACCTTCACCGTCGGCCCCTACGTCTTCAAGCCCAGCCAGAAGCTGATGACCGACCCGAAGGGCAACAAGATCCGCCTGACGGAGAAAGAAGCGTCGATCATCAAGTATCTTTACCGCGCCGACCAGAAGGTCGTGACGCGCGACGTGCTGCTGGAAGAGGTGTGGGGCTACAATTCGGGCGTGACGACGCACACGCTCGAAACGCACGTCTACCGCCTACGCCAAAAGATCGAGCGCGATCCTTCAAACGCCGAGATTCTTGTGACGGAGAGCGGCGGCTACAAGCTCGTGCCTTGACTGATTTCCCCACGCAGTCGAAGAACTTGAAGCAGTTCCTGCATCGGTGACGGCGTGTTTGGCCCGTCGGGACCTGTTACGAGCGTATTCGGGGGACAACTGGGGACTTCGATTTGGCCCTTGACGACGACATCCGCACCCTGTCCGGAGTGGGTCTGTTTAGCGACCTGAGCCCGGAACAGCTCCGGCTGCTCGCTTTCGGAGCCGAGCAGGTGCGCCTGTCCGCAGGCCAGGAACTCTATCGCGAGAACGCGCCGGCAGACTGCGCCTATGTCGTCGTTACGGGCAAGATTGTGCTCTACCGCGAACACAAGGGCGAGGCGGTCGCGGTTGCCCGGGTCGGTCCAAGCGCCCTTCTCGGCGAACTTGCACTGATCACCCAGACGCGCCGGATGACCTATGCCGCCGCAGAAACCGATGCAGAGCTCATCCGTCTCAACCGCACCCTGTTTCGCCGCATCCTCGAGGAATATCCCGAGACCGCCGTCGAGCTGCACCGGCGCATGCTCGAGGACCTGCAGGCCTTCCTGAAGAAGATCGAGAAGCTGGCGCCGAAATTTTCCGACTGAAGCAGGCCGCCCCGACTAGAGGTCGAAGCGCGCGATCACCGGCACGTGGTCGGACGGGCGATCCCATCCGCGCGCCTCGGTGATGATGTCGATGCCGGCAAGGCGCGGCGACAGGTCGGCCGACGACCAGATGTGGTCGAGACGGCGGCCGCGGTTGGAAGCAACCCAGTCGCGCGAGCGGTAGCTCCACCAGGTGTAGAGCTTCTCGGTTGGCGGTACGACCTGGCGCATCAGGTCAACCCAGCCGCCTGCTTCGCGCATCGCCTCGAAGCTGGTGGTCTCGATCGGCGTATGGCTGACGACGTTGAGGAGCTGCTTATGCGACCACACGTCGTGCTCCAGCGGCGCGATGTTGAGGTCGCCGACCAGCACGGAGGAATAATTCTCGCCCGAAACCGCCGTCACGTCGTGCATCTCGGCGACGAAGTCGAGCTTGTGGCGGAATTTCGGATTGATCTCCGGATCAGGCTCGTCGCCGCCGGCCGGAACGTAGAAGTTGTGCAGCAGGATCTTTCGATCGCCGGCCTCGACGTGAATCGACAGGTGGCGGCAGTCGTCGATGTCGCAGAAGCGGCGGCGGTCAACCACCTCGACAGGCCGCCGCGCGACAGTGGCGACGCCGTGGTAGCCCTTCTGGCCGCTGATCGCGATGTGCTCGTAGCCTGCCTTGCGGAACGCCTTCGACGGGAACAGGTCGTCCGGGCACTTGGTCTCCTGCAGGCACAGCACGTCAGGCTGGTACTCCGCCAGGAACTTCTCGACCAGCGGCATGCGCAGGCGGACGGAGTTGATGTTCCAGGTGGCAATGGAGAAAGACATCGGATGATCCGGAGTTCAGGCGGCAGGACGGGCGGAAACTGCCAGCCGCGGCGCGCGAAAACAACCCCGGCACGCAGGCGCATGCGTGCCCTGACAACAGGAAAGCCCGGAAAAAGCGCGATTACCGTGCGTGAGAGGCGTCGATCGCGGCGTAGTCGATGCGGAACACCGACGGGTCGAACTGCATGCCCTGCTCGACGTTGAAAATCATCACCGTCGTTTCCTTGCCCTGCGCGTCGGTGATGGTCCACTGGCGCAACTCGTAGCTCGACGGGTCGAACATCATCGTGATCGTCGCGTTGCCGAAGGCGTTGCGGTCGGCGAGCTGGATCGTCGTCAGGTCCGCCTCTTCCTTCACCGCCCGCACGCGGCCGCCTGACAGATCGATCTTGTTGTCGAGCAGCAGCTTCAGCGGCGTCTGCGACAGCGGATACGCGTCCATCGTCTTCAGCTTGGTGTTCTGCAGGAGCACGTTGCGGCCGTCTGCCGTGACACGGAAGGTTGCCGGCGCCTCATAGTCGAAGCGGACCTTGCCCGGACGCTCGATGTAGAACTTGCCGCCGGTCTGTTCGCCTTTGGGGCCGAACTGGACGAACTCGCCCATCATCGTCTTCACGGAGGAGAAGTGATCGGCGATCCGCTGCGCGGTTTGCGCACCTTGGGCGTGTGCCTCGGAAAGCAGCGGGCCAGTGAACTGACCGGCTGCGAGCAGGCCGATGCCCAGCGCAGCATTACCGATGAAAGCGCGTCGAGAGATCAGCTTGTTCGCCATGTGGATCGTTGCCTTCCGTCTTCTCGTTCTGAATTTCGACTAGGCCGCCAGTTGGGCCGAAATGCGGCTTGCCGCTTCTTCAACGGCAGGCCGCGGCAAAGGTTTCCGGCCTCAGAACTTGTCTTCTTCCGTCGGCACCAGGATCTCGCGCTTGCCGGCGTGGTTGGCGGGGCCAACGATGCCTTCCTGCTCCATCCGCTCGATGATCGAGGCCGCGCGGTTGTAGCCGATGCCGAGCCTGCGCTGGATATAGGAAGTCGAGGCTTTGCCGTCACGCAGCACAATCGCAACCGCCTGGTCGTACGGGTCGTCCGAATCCTCGAAGCTGCCGCCACCGCCGCCCTTGCCGCCGGTATCACCGTCGTCGTCATCGTCCTCTGTGATGGCGTCGAGATATTGCGGCACACCCTGGCGCTTGAGGTGGGCCACCACCTTCTCGACCTCTTCGTCCGAGACGAACGGGCCGTGGACGCGCTGGATGCGGCCGCCGCCGGCCATGTAGAGCATGTCGCCCATGCCGAGAAGCTGCTCGGCGCCCATCTCGCCAAGAATGGTGCGGCTGTCGATCTTCGACGTGACCTGGAAAGAGATGCGGGTCGGGAAGTTTGCCTTGATGGTACCGGTGATGACGTCCACCGACGGGCGCTGCGTCGCCATGATGACGTGGATGCCGGCCGCGCGTGCCATCTGGGCGAGGCGCTGCACCGCGCCCTCGATGTCCTTGCCCGCGACCATCATCAGGTCGGCCATCTCGTCGATGATGACGACGATGTACGGCATCGGCTCGAGGTCTAGGTGCTCGGTCTCGTAGATCGCCTCGCCGGTTTGCCGGTCGAAGCCGGTCTGAACCGTGCGAGTGATCTGCTCGCCGCTTTGCTGTGCCTGGCTGACGCGCTGGTTGAAGCTGTCGATGTTGCGCACGCCCACCTTCGACATCTTGCGGTAGCGCTCTTCCATCTCGCGCACGGTCCACTTCAGCGCAACGACAGCCTTCTTCGGATCGGTGACGACCGGGGTCAGCAGGTGCGGAATACCGTCGTAGACCGAGAGCTCCAGCATCTTGGGGTCGATCATGATCAGGCGGCACTCTTCCGGCCGCATCCGGTAGACGAGCGACAGGATCATGGTGTTGATCGCTACCGACTTGCCCGAGCCGGTGGTACCGGCGACCAGCAGGTGCGGCATCTTGGTGATGTCGGCGATCACCGCCTCGCCGCCAATGGTCTTGCCGAGCGCCAGCGCGAGCTTGGCCTTTGCCTGCTCGAATTCGCGGCTGGCGAGCAGCTCGCGCAGATAGACCGTCTCGCGGCGGGCATTCGGCAGCTCGATGCCGATCGCGTTGCGGCCGGGCACCACAGCGACGCGGCAGGCAATGGCGCTCATCGAACGGGCAATGTCGTCGGCAAGGCCAATCACGCGTGAGGACTTGATGCCGGGCGCGGGCTCGAGCTCGTAGAGGGTTACGACCGGACCGGGGCGCACGTGAATGATCTCGCCCTTGACGCCGAAGTCTTCGAGGACGCCCTCGAGCACGCGGGCATTCTGCTCCAATGCGTCATGCGAGAGTGACGGATCGCGCGCGACATTGCGCGCCTCCGACAGGAAATTCAGCGACGGCAGCTCGAAGGAATGCGAGCCGCCCGGGCCAACCCTTGCTTCGCGCTGGGCACGCGGGCTTGGCTGCGGACGCGGCGCCGGCATGTCGACGCGGGTCGCGGCATCGGATCGGTAGTGGCGGACCTGCGCCGGCGCACCGGCCGGAGTCGGCCGGATGATGACGTCGTCATCAAAGTCATCATCATCCTCGTCGTCAAAATCAACCTGGGAGCGGCTGCCGCGATCATCGTCGAGGTCGAACGGCGGCTCATCAAAGTCTCGCGGGCGCGGTGTCTCGAAACCCGGTTCTACGCGGGCGCCACGGCGGGCGGCCGGAACGCGCGGCAGGTCGAAATCATCATCGTCGTCGTCATGCGCGCGGCGCGGCAGCGGCAGCGGCAGCGCGCCGAGATGCAGCTTGCGGCGGACGAACGCCTTGGACGACAGCCACCAGTGGGTGACGGCGCCAAAGGCTGCAAGGATGCGGCCGCCTTCGTCCTCCTCGTCGTCATAAACCTCCATCTCCTCTTCCTCGCGGCGCACCACGACCTTGCGAGGTGCAGCCTTGGCAGAAGCAGGAGCCTCCTCCTCAACGCGGCGGCCAAGGATCGCGCAGGCGAAGGCGAACAGCCACAGCGTCGGCAGCGAGAGAACGGATGCAGTAACGATCGCGGCAGCACCGCTGGGATAACCACCGGCGAGGCGGGATGGGATTGCGAGCACGAGGTCGCCGATCACGCCGCCGAGGCCGGACGGCAGCGGCCAGGTGGGCGGGGCCTCGACGCAGCCGATCATGCCGGCGGCAAGCGCGGCACCGGCGAGCCAGGCGGCAAGCCGCACAGGAATGCGCCGCACCTGGCGCGCGGAGGCAAGCCAGATGCCCCAGGCGACACCCGGCAACAGCGCCGCGACGCTCGCAAGCCCGAAGAACTGCATCAGGATGTCCGAGATCACCGCGCCGGGATAGCCCATCGCGTTCTGGATCGGATTGTCGGTGGCGTGGCTGAAGCTCGGGTCCGCCACGTTCCAGGTCCCCAGCGCCGCCAGGCAGAAGGCGACCATCACGAACGCCCCGAGCCCCGAAGCGCGCGTCACCATCCGGCGGAGAAAGCCTCTGAGGCCGTACCCGTCGTCGATCGCCATTTGCGCGGCCGCACTCGAACGCATGTGAGATCCCCGTATCGTCTGGTCTGGCGCCGAAGGGCGCACGGATTCGCGCCAAACTTACGAAGGCGATGGTTAAGACGGCTTTAACCATGACGGACAGAGCCGGACGGAAGCGACACCCAATGAAAAAGGAGCCCGGATTGCTCCGGGCTCCCTTCGTGTTCCCCTCTTGCCGGCCCTCTTTTGGGGCCAGTCTTTATCTTACGAGTGGTAGGCGACTTCGCCGTGCGACGCGAGGTCGAGACCGAGGGTCTCTTCTTCGCGGGTCGGGCGCAGGCCGATGATCGCGTCGACGACCTTGTAGAGGATCGCGGAGACGACACCGCACCAGACGATCGTAATCACGACGGCAACGATCTGGGTCCAGATCTGGCTTCCCATCGACATGCCGTCGGCGTAGCCGACGCCCCCGAGGCTCGGCGAGGCGAAGACAGCGGTGCCGATGGCGCCAACGATACCAGCAACGCCGTGGATGCCGAAGACGTCGAGCGAGTCGTCGTAGCCGAGCTTGTGCTTCACGACGGCGACGAAGTAGTAGGCGACCACGCTGCCAAGAGCACCGAGGACGATCGCGCCGACCGGGCCAACGAAGCCAGCGGCCGGGGTGACGGCGACGAGACCGGCGACCACACCCGAAGCGCCACCCAGCAGCGAGGACTTGCCGCGAGCGAGCTTCTCAACCAGCGACCAGGCAATGACGGCGCCGGCGGTCGCGGTGAAGGTGTTGATCATGGCGAGACCTGCGCCACCGCCAGCCGATAGAGCCGAACCCGCGTTGAAGCCGAACCAGCCCACCCACAGGACCGCGGCACCGGTAAGGGTCAGCGGCAGGTTGTGCGGAGCCATGTTGTCACGGCCGTAGCCGTCACGCTTGCCGATCAGGATTGCGCCAACGAGGGCAGCGATACCGGCGTTGATGTGAACGACCGTGCCGCCGGCGAAGTCCATGGTGTCCCAGCCAAAGAACAGGCCGTTGGCGTCCCAGGCCATGTGGGCGATCGGGAAGTAGACGATCGAGACCCAGAGCACGACGAACAGGATCACCGCACCAAACTTCACGCGCTCGGCAAAGCCGCCGATGATGAGCGCGGAGGTGATGCAGGCGAAGGTCATCTGGAAGCAGACGAACACCAGCTCCGGAATGGTGCCGGATTCAGTGTCCGGCGTGATGCCGGCGAGGAACAGCTTGCCGAAGCCGCCGAAATAGGCGCTCTCGCTGCCGCCGAAGGCGAAGGAGTAGCCCCATAGGACGTAGACGACGATCACTGCGGCGGTGATCATGGTGGTCTGCATCAGGACCGACAGCATGTTCTTGGCACGGACGAGGCCGCCGTAGAACAGCGCGACGCCCGGCAGGATCATGAACAGGACCAGAAGGGTCGAGACGAGCATCCAGGCGGTGTCGCCCGAGTCGATCGCCGATGCCGGTGCTACTTCAGCAGCTTCCGCCGCGGCCTCCTGGGCCCAGGCAGGCAGGGCCGAAACAGCGCTCAGCGCGGAAGCGCCGAGGGCCGCGCGGCCGAGCGAGAAAAGGTTTGCAATCTTCATATTTGCAATCTCCATGGGATGAACGTGCCGCTCAGAGCGCGTCGGTGTCGGTTTCGCCGGTGCGGATGCGGACTGCCTGGTCGATGCCGTAGACAAAGATCTTGCCGTCGCCGATCTGGCCGGTCTTCGCCGCGCCAGAGATCGCCTCGACGGCCTTGTCGACCAGCTCGCTGGCGACGGCGACTTCGATCTTGATCTTCGGGAGGAACGACACGGCGTACTCGGCACCGCGATAGATTTCTGTGTGTCCCTTCTGTCGACCGTAACCCTTCACTTCGGTCACAGTCAGGCCCTGGATCCCGACAGCGGTGAGCGCTTCGCGCACCTCGTCGAGCTTGAACGGCTTGATGATGGCCATCACGATTTTCATCAAGTTCACCCTTTGCTGAATGCGGGTCCCCGCGTTGCCGTACTTCTCCGGCTGCGGCGGCAACCGGGAGGTGCAAAGGGTGAATCAAGACGCGTGCCAATTCGGATGATACCGGTAACACGCTGAATTTGTGGGCAAAAAACAAATGGCGGCCCGAAAGCCGCCACTTTCCCGCCACGTTCACAGACGCCAAAATATGCAAAAAGCCGGTTTTGCCTATTTTTTGTGCATATCGCGGACGCGGATCAGCCCTTCCTGTGCCGTCGAAGCGATCAGGCGCCCATCACGACTGTAGAGAAAGCCGCGGGCAAGGCCGCGCGAGCCGATCGCATTGGGGCTATCCTGCGTATAGAGCACCCAGTCATCCAGCTTGTGCGGCCGGTGGAACCACATAGCATGGTCGAGGCTCGCCATCTGGATTGCGGGGTCAAAACCGGTGCGGCCGTGCGGATAGGTTGCCGTGTCGATCAGCGTCATGTCCGACAAATAGGCGAGAATTGCCGATTGCAGCTGGCGGTTGTCCGGCACTTCGCCCGTGACCCGCATCCATACGTTCTGGCGCGGTTCGAGCTTCTTGTTGCTGGTGTAGTGCTCAACATTGACCGGCCGGATTTCGAGCGGTCGCTCACGTGCCCAAAATTTGCGCACAGCCTCTGGGATGGCATGGCCGCTTTCCTCAAGCAGCTCAAAATAGGAGCGCAGATCCTCCGGCTGCGGCACGTCGAGCGGCATCGGCATCTGGTGCTCAAAGCCCTTCTCCTCGAGGTGGAACGAGCACTCGAGCGAGAAGATCGCATGGCCGTGCTGGATCGCCGTTACCCGGCGGGTCGAGAAGGAGCCGCCGTCGCGCAGCCGGTCGACCTGGTAGACGATCGGCAAGGACGGGTCACCCGCGCGCATGAAATAGCAGTGCAGCGAGTGGACAAAACGGTCCTCTGCCACCGTGCGCTGCGCCGCGACCAGCGACTGGCTGATCACCTGACCGCCGAAGACGCGCTGCCAGCCCACCTGCGGACTGCGACCACGATAGAGGTTGTGTTCCAGCTGCTCGAGGTTGAGTATGTCCAGGAGTTCGTCAAAGGACTGCGTCATTACGGCCATTCCCGCTGTGCGAAACCTCTCGGGTTTCTGCTAGATGGGAGGGGCAAGTCAAGTTCGCAGGGTCGGCAGCAGGGCCAGGCTGCAGGCAAGGAGAAGGAAATCGGGCGATGGCAGAACACGCGGACCGTTTCGACATGATCGTCGCAGGTGCGGGCTATGTGGGCCTCGCAATAGCGACAGCCGTCGCGCAGGCCCGCCCGAGCATGGCGATTGCCGTCGTCGATGCCGCCCCCGCCGGGGTCTGGCAGAAGGATGGCCGCTCGGTCGCCGTCGCCGCTGCTGCCGTGCGCATGCTCGACGCGATTGGCTGCTGGCAGGAGATCGAGCCGAAGGCGCACGCGATGACGGAGATGATCATCACCGACTCGCGCGCCGCCGATCCGGTCCGTCCGGTCTTCCTTACCTTCGACGGCGAGGTCGAGCCGGGCGAACCCTTTGCCTACATGATCTTCAACCGTGATCTCGCCGCATCGCTGCGCCGGCGCGCGGATGAGCTCGGCATCACCATGATCGACGGCGTCGGCGTCGAAGGTTTTGAGACGAAGCCTGCCGAGACGCTGGTCAATCTCAGCGACGGCCGCACTGTCTCGACCAGGCTTCTGGTCGCCGCCGACGGCGTGCGCTCGCGCCTGCGTGAGATGGCTGGCATCCGCACCGTGCACTGGGAATACGGCCAGTCCGGCATTGTCTGCACCGTCGCGCACGAGCGCCCGCATGGCGGCCGCGCCGAGGAGCATTTTCTCCCGGCAGGTCCATTCGCGATCCTGCCGCTCGCGGACGACGAGCAGGGCCGCCACCGCTCGTCGATCGTCTGGAACGAACGGACGGAAGCTGCCCAGCGCCTTGTTGAGGAAGACGAGATTGTTTTCGAGGCCGAGCTAGAAACCCGCTTTGGCTACAAGCTCGGCGAGATCCGCATCCTCGATAAGCCGCGTTCCTTCCCGTTCGGGCTGACGCTCGCCCGCGACTTCGTCAAGCCGCGCTTTGCGCTCGCCGGCGATGCCGCACACGGCATCCATCCGATTGCCGGCCAGGGCCTCAATCTCGGCTTCCGCGATGCAGCAGCCCTTGCCGAAGTGATCGTCGAGGCGGATCGTCTCGGCCAGGACATCGGCGCGATCGACGTGCTGGAGCGCTACCAGCTCTGGCGCCGCTTCGATACCTTCCAGATGGGCGCGACCACCGACATCCTGAACCGCCTGTTCTCTAACGATTTCGGGCCGCTCCGCGCCGCGCGCGATTTCGGCCTCGGTATCGTAGATCGCTTGCCCAAGCTGAAGAACTTCTTCATCAGGCAGGCCTCCGGCCTGTCTGAACAGGCTCCGCGCCTGCTTCGCGGAGAGCAGATCTAGACCTTCCTTCCACTTTTCATTTCGATCTCAGGTGCAACACATGAGCCTTGATTCCGTACGCGCGTTTTTTGCCGAGAAGGCCCCGGACGTCGAAGTCATCGTCACCGAAAAAAGCTCCGCCACCGTGGAACTTGCCGCCGAGGCGCATGGCGTAGAGCCCGACCAGATCGCCAAGACGATCTGTCTGCGCGCGGGCGAGCAAGTGATGCTGGTGGTCGCCAAGGGCACCGCCCGCCTCGACAACCGCAAGTTCAAGGACGCCTTTTCCGCCAAGCCTCGCATGCTGGCCGGGGAAGAGGTGGTTGAGCTCACCAGCCATCCGATCGGCGGCGTGTGCCCGTTTGGCCTGCCACAGCCGCTGCCCGTCTATTGCGACGTCTCGCTGAAGCAGTTCGACATCGTCGTCCCTGCCGCCGGCGCCACCAACTCGGCCGTGCGCATCGCGCCCGAGCGCATCGTGGAGCTCACCGGCGCGCAATGGGTTGACGTCTGCCAGTAGACGCCGCGCCGCCATCCCCTATCTTGTTGCCACGGGCGCTGTGCCCCGCAACCTGATGGGAGGTATGGAATGGACAGACACGCAACGGCCGTCTGGCAGGGCAATCTCAAGGAAGGCTCCGGCACGATCGACACCCAGAGCGGAGCCCTGTCGCAGAAGCCGTATTCGTTCAAGGCCCGCTTCGAGGACGAGCGGGGCGAGACCGGCACCAACCCGGAAGAGCTGATCGCGGCGGCACATGCCGGCTGCTTTGCCATGCAGCTGTCGCACTTCCTCGCCGAGAACGGCACGCCGGCCGAGAAGCTTGAGGCGAAAGCAACCGTCACGCTCATCCCCGGCACCGGCATCACCCGCAGCGCCATCGATCTTGTCGGCACCGTGCCGGGGATCGACCAGGGGAAGTTCACCGAGCTCGCCAACAAGGCCAAGGAAGGTTGCCCGGTTTCCAAGGCTTTGGGGGCGATCGAAGTCACGCTGAACGCACGTCTCGCCTGACCTTCGGATATGAGGCACCCGCGCATCACGTTGACTATGGAGCCAAAATGCGCCATAGGCACCCGCGGAACTGGAACCAACGCGATGCGCGGCATTCTTTCGGCATATCTGGCGCTTTACTTCCCCGGCGGGATTTCTTCCGTTTCCGGCGAAGCTCCGGTTCGTGCGCGTTCCACCAAAACTACGGCCAAAACGACCGCAAAAACGGTCTGACTCTCCTTTTGGCCCGCTCGTTCTCTCCCCGGGTCCGGCCAAGGGGGTGAAGAGTCGGGAGGCGGGATCCGATGGCCGGGATTCCTCTCCAGACGCAGCAAGCGGAGAGATTGGGCATGCAAGCCGCACCTTGGGCATCGGGCTTCATGCTCTGAAAAGGAGCACGGGAATGGGTTTCAAGATTGCAGTCGCCGGCGCCACGGGCAATGTCGGGCGCGAAATGCTCAACATCCTCGAAGAGCGCGGTTTTCCGGCAGATGAAGTCATCGCGCTGGCTTCGCGCCGCTCGGTCGGCACCGAGGTGTCGTATGGCGACAAGACCCTGAAGGTCAAGGATCTCGCAACCTACGACTTCTCCGACACCGACATCTGCCTGATGTCGGCTGGCGGCAACGTCTCCAAGGAATACGCCCCGAAGATCGGCGCGCAGGGCTGCGTTGTCATCGATAACTCGTCGGCCTGGCGCTATGACCAGGATGTTCCGCTGATTGTGCCTGAAGTGAACCCGGACGCTGTCGACGGCTTTACCAAGAAGAATATCATCGCCAACCCGAACTGCTCCACCGCGCAGCTCGTCGTCGCGCTCAAGCCGCTGCACGAGAAAGCCAACATCAAGCGCGTTGTCGTTTCGACCTACCAGTCGGTTTCGGGCGCTGGCAAGGAAGGCATGGACGAGCTGTTCACGCAGACCCGCGCGGTCTTCGTCGCCGATCCGGTCGAGCGCAAGAAGTTCACCAAGCGCATCGCTTTCAACGTTATTCCGCACATCGACGTCTTCATGGAAGACGGCTCGACCAAGGAAGAGTGGAAGGTGACGGCCGAGACCAAGAAGATGCTTGACCCGAAGATCAAGGTCACCTGCACCGCCGTGCGCGTGCCGGTCTTCATCGGTCACTCAGAAGCCGTCAACATCGAGTTCGAGAACCCGATCACGGCTGACGAGGCCCGCGAGATCCTGCGTGAGGCGCCGGGCTGCCTGGTCATCGACAAGCGCGAGGATGGCGGCTACATCACCCCGGTCGAGGCGGCCGGTGACGACGCCACCTACATCTCGCGCATTCGCGAGGACTCGACGATCGAGAACGGCCTCAACATGTGGGTCGTCTCGGACAACCTGCGCAAGGGCGCTGCCCTCAACGCTGTCCAGATCGCCGAGCTGCTGATCGCACGCGGCCTGATCACGCCGAAGAAGCAGGCGGCCTAATTTTCTCATCGTATGCGCGGGGTGATACGCCCCGCGCATCGTCCTGCGCGGAACCTTCTACTTACTCGTGCATTGCACGCGAGCCTTCAAATTGTGAGGGAGTGAAGGAGAGGATCATGGACGACGCAGGAATTGGCTGGATTGCAGCCATCATCATTGGCGGCCTCGCAGGATGGATCGCCTCGAGTTTCATGAAGTCCGACACCGGCATCTTCATGAACATCGTTCTCGGCATTATCGGCGCAGCTGTCGCGAGCTTCCTCTTCGGACTGCTCGGCGTCAGCTTTGGCGGCTGGCTCGGCTACCTGATCGCCGGCTTCATTGGCGCCTGCATACTCATTGCGCTGGCGCGAGCGGTACGAAGGTGACGACGACCCTGTTTTGACAATCAAAGGCCGGACGCTTCTCCGGCCTTTTTTATTCGCCTTCGCAGAAAGCGCGAAAACCTTCGGCTGAGTTCTCGAACCCCTGCGACTGGGCAAGTTCCCACGGCCGCTCGCACTGGCCGGTCTTCGCGCACCAGGCATAGCCGGCCGATCCCTTGCAGCCATGCTCGTCGCTGTCGCCGCCGACGAGCGGCGCTGGTTCCACCTTCTCGACCGCATAGCCCGCCTCGCGCAGCAGTGCGACGACGCCGTCCTCGCCCGGCAGGTGCATCGCGCCCACCGCAATGAACGCCGCTCCGCGGTCGATGAAGTTCCTGGCATTCTCGGCCATGGTGTGGTTGCGCGCGCGGATCAGCCGCTCCTCGAAATCGGCAAAGCCGCCCTCGGGCCCGCTCTGCTCGGGGAGCGCCACGCGAAAGAACGGCCAGAAGGCGGAGGTTTCGCCGTTGAGATAGAGCTGCACCATCGTCTCGAGGACATCATTGATGCGGTCGCCGAGCTCCAGCGTCTCGACAAGGCCGCGCATGTGAAAGTCCATCGGCAGCGACGCCATCGCCTCGAGTTGGTCGATCGCCGATTCCAGTCCACCCACTTCCTTGCCGGCGGCTATCGCGTCCTGCGCGAGCTTGGCATCCAGCACCGGGGCGCCGGCCCTTTTGCGGGCAAGCTCGCAAGCGGGCGTCGCCACCATCGTCGCGAGCATCCACGGCTTCATCTTCGCAACGCTCGCCGGCGGGATCTTGCGCGCCTTCAACGCTTCCTCGACCGCGGTGCGCTCCTCGTCCGAAAGCAGCGAGAACAGCGTCGTGCCGTCGGTGAACATCATCAACTCCGGCTTCTGCGCCATCGCCGCCGTCATTTTCGACTGGTCGAGGACGTCGGTCGTCTCGATCACGACGATTTTTGCCGCCTCATAGGCAGCTTCCGCCGCCGGCGGCAACTGCGTTACTCGCGGGTCGGAAAGATGCATGGTGCCGAAGAGATAAGAGGGCTCGACGCCTTCTTTCCCGATGCGCCAGAGCAGCGCGCCGCCATTCTCGACCGCGGCTGCCTCCTTCCGGATTTCCTTCAGCTGCGCCGGGTTGTCCCGCTCCATCGCGGCAAGCATGTTCTCGCCGCGGCAGCTGTCGGCCTCCTCGGCCTGCGCCTGCGCCGCTGCAAACAGCAGCGCGAAGTAGAAGAGAGCAAGAAAGAAGAGGTGAAGTGAGCCGATCAGCAGCAGAAGCCGGTCGGCTATCCTGTCGGCAATGGTGCGCGCGCGTGTCATCGCCCGAAGATAGGGTCGCGAAAGGTGAAAAACCGTTAAGCGCTGGCTCACATCTTCTCGCCGGGAAGCTTCGCGGCCTGCGCCACCCAGTCGGCGAACTGCTTCTCGTCGATTTGCTGGTCCTCGATGATGTGCAGGTAGCGCACTTCAGGATGCTTCGAGCCCACGGGAGGGACCGGATCGAGCGAAGTGCCGCGGAAGAACGCGACCTTGATGTACTTGTTGAGGCAATGAAAATTGAGGAACCAGATATCCTTCTCCATCCCGTAGAAGGGCGAGTTCCATTTCACCGCCTTGACGACATCGGGCACAGTGCAGGCGATGATCTCGTCGAGCCTGCGCCCGACAGCCTGCTTCCAGCCAGGCATCGCCTCGATATAGGCCTGGACCGGTTCGCTGCCGTGGCCTTTCGGGATCTGCGGGTTGCCACCGGAAAGCAGCACCGGCGGTCCGGCCGGCTTTTGCCATTTCTCGTCGTTCATGCGCTGTCCTCCTGCCGCAAGGGCAACAGGCAAGCGCGGCGACAATACGGCGAGTTCAGGCGCGCGGGTGCGCGGCGTCGTAGATGTCGAGCAGGCGCGCGGTATCGACGCCGGTATAGACCTGCGTGGTCGACAGGCTCGCGTGGCCGAGCAGTTCCTGGATCGTGCGCAGGTCGCCGCCCTTGGCCAGCAGATGCGTCGCGAAGGAATGGCGCAGCGCATGCGGGGTCGCCGTGTCCCGCAGGTTGAGCGCCGAGCGCAGCTTCTGCATCTCGCGCTGGATGATCGCCGGCTGCAGCGGCCCTCCCCTCGCCCCGCGAAACAGCGGTGCGTCGCCGTCAAGATCGTAGGGACAGAGTTTTCGATATTCGCTGACGGCGCGGATCGCGGCAGGCAGCACCGGCACCAGCCGCGTCTTGCCGCCTTTGCCGGTGATGCGCAGCACCGACTGCGTCTCGTCCTTCAGTTCGTCTCCCGCAAGCCCCAGCGCCTCGGAAATGCGCAAGCCGCAGCCGTAGAGCAGCGTCAGCACCGCAGCGTTGCGCGCCGCGATCCACGGCTCCTCGGCAAGCTGTTCGCCGGCGTTGACCACCTTCTTCGCATCGGCTGCCGTGAGCGGCTTTGGCAGCGACTTCGGCTGCTTCGGCGCGCGCATCGCGTTTGCGCCAGCCGCATTGGCCAGTCCCTTGCGTTCGAGAAAGCGCAGGAACGAGCGGATGCCGGCGAGGCCCCTTCCGAGCGAGCGGGCCCCTGCCCCGTCATTGCGCCGTTGAGCCAGGAAGGCGCGCAGGTCCGCGGGCTTGAGCGCAGCAATGTCGCTGATCCCCGGCGCATCGCCATGATATCCGGTCAGGAACTGCAGGAACTGGCGCGTGTCGCGCTCATAGGCTTCGACGGTGAGCGGAGACAACCGCCGCTCGGAGGCAAGCGCGTTCAGCCACTCCAGGCGTGCCTGCTGCAGGTCCGGCTTTGCAGGAATCAGAAAATTCTCCATGGCCTGATCTTGCAGCACGCATGGTTAGCGGGAAATGAAGAGCACGCGAAACACCGGCCGGCGTTGAAACCGGCCGAGCGCAAAGGTAGAGACGCCTGATGAAGAAACTCGACAAACCGGTCCAGATGGCCGTCATCGGCGCCCCCCACGGCGTGAAGGGCGAACTGCGGGTGAAAACCTTTACTGCCGATCCGCTGGCGCTGGGGGACTATGGCCCCCTCACCTCCGAAGACGGCCGCACATTTACCGTCGCAGCGATCCGCCCGGCGAAAAACATCGTCGTCGTCCGCTTCAAGGAAGTGACGACCCGCGAACAGGCCGAGGCGGTTAACGGCGTTGCCCTCTATGTCGACCGCTCCGTGCTGCCAGACGAGGAGCTCGACGAGGAAGAATTCTTCCACGCCGACCTGATAGGCCTCGAAATCCGCGACGAGACCGGGGCGAAGATCGGCAAGGTCATCGCGATCCAGAACTTTGGCGGCGGCGACATCCTCGAGGCGAACTTGTCCGGCCGCCGTTCGGTGATGATCCCCTTCACGCTCGCCGCGATCCCGGAAGTGTCCGTGTCCGGCGGCTACATCCGCATCGACAGCGTTGCTGCGGGCCTCGTCGATGACGAGGATGAAGAGGAAGGCGAGGCGGAATGACCTTCGCGGCAACGGTCCTCACCCTTTATCCAGAAATGTTCCCCGGCGCGCTTGGCATGTCGCTTGCGGGCCGCGCGCTCGAAGCCGGCACCTGGTCGCTGCAGACGGTGCAGATCCGTGACTTCGCCATCGACAAGCACCGCTCGGTCGATGACACGCCGGCCGGCGGCGGCGCCGGCATGGTGATGCGTGCCGATGTCATGGCCCGCGCCATTGACGCGGCCGCCCCTGCCGATGATCCGCGCCCAAGGCTGCTGATGAGCCCACGTGGCAAGCCGCTCAACCAGGCGCGCGTGCGCGAACTGGCGGCGGGACCTGGCGTCGTCATCGTCTGTGGCCGCTTCGAGGGCGTCGATCAGCGCGTCATCGACGCTCGCCAGCTCGAGGAAGTCTCGATCGGCGACTACATCCTTTCAGGCGGCGAGCCGGCTGCGCACATTGTTCTTGATGCGATCGTCCGCCTCCTGCCCGGCGTCATGGGCAACGAAGCCTCGGGCGACGAAGAGAGCTTTGAGAGCGGAATGCTGGAGCACCCGCACTACACCCGCCCGCAGGTCTTCGAGGACATGCCGATCCCGGAAGTGCTTACCTCGGGCAACCACGCCAGGATCGCCGCATGGCGGCGCGAACAGGCGCTGAAGCTCACGCGCGAGCGCCGTCCCGATCTTCTTGCCGACAAGGACATCAAGTGAAAATTGTGCTTCGCCTGGAGCAGCTGGCGCTGCTGGTGCTGTTCGTCGCGCTCTACGCGCAGTCGGGTGCGAGCTGGTGGCTTTTCGCCATCCTCTTCTTCGCGCCTGACCTGAGCTTTGCCGCCTATCTCGCCGGCGCGCGCATCGGCGCCGTCGTCTACAACGCAATGCATAGCTGGATCGGCGTGGTGCTGCTCGCCGGCGCAAGCTGGCTCATCGACTGGCAGCTCGGCTATTCGGTCGCGATCATCTGGGCGGCGCACATCGCGTTCGACCGCGCGCAGGGCTACGGCCTCAAATACGAAACTGGTTTCAAGGATACGCATCTTGGCCGCATCGGCGGCAGTTGATCTTTCCACCGAAATTGTGTATCGCCGCCGCAGTTCCGGGTAAGTGCCGGACTTCCGCCAACCAAAGAATGGTGCACCGCTCCTGCCCTAGGGCATAGCCACACGGCAAAGACTGATGTGGCAAGTGTCGAGCGCTCTGGCTGTTTGAGAAGAATGAAGGATCAGGACGATGGACATCATTCGTCAGCTCGAGGCCGAACAGGCCGCCAAGATCGAAGCCAAGCGTAAGCTTCCGGAATTCCAGCCGGGCGACACCGTCCGCGTTCTGGTTCGCGTGACCGAAGGTTCGCGTACCCGCGTCCAGGCCTACGAAGGCGTTTGCATCGCGCGTTCGGGTTCGGGCTTCCAGGAGAACTTCACCGTCCGCAAGATCTCATACGGCGAAGGCGTCGAGCGCGTGTTCCCGGTCTACTCGCCGCTGGTCGAGGGCGTAGAAGTCGTCCGCCGCGGTAAGGTCCGCCGCGCCAAGCTCTACTACCTGCGCGACCGTCGCGGTAAGTCGGCTCGTATCGTCGAGAACACCGGCACCCGTGCTCGCAAGCTGAACGAGGCTGAGCGTGAGGCGCTGCAGGCCGAGCGCGCCCGCATCGAGGCTGAGAAGATCGCTGCTGCCGAGGCTCTGGCTGCCGAGAAGGCCGCTGCTGAGGCTGCCGGCGAATAAGAATTTCCCCGCAAGGGTCAGAAATGGCGGCTTCGGCCGCCATTTTGGTTTGTGGCAAGGCCTTCATCTTCTTCCTGCGGAACCGCCCAACAGCCACCGCGTTTCCTCCCCGCCGCTCTTGCTGCTGAGGGGAGCATATGCAGGACATTCTGGACGATATCGGTCACGCGACCTGGCTGCCCTTCACCGTCATCGCCGCGAGGCTTGCCATTGCAACCCTGCTGGGCGCCGTCATCGGCTTCGAGCGCGAGTGGCGCAACCACCCGGCCGGTCTCCGCACCCACATCCTCGTCGCGCTCGCGGCGGCTTCCTTCACCATCATCGGCATTGAGATCGTCCACTCGCCGCAGTTCGAAGACGACGGCGCGCGTCAGGACCCGCTGCGGCTCATCGAGGCGGTCACAGCAGGTGTTGCGTTCCTAGCTGCCGGAACGATCATTGTCGCGCGCGGCCAGGTGAAAGGCCTCACCACCGGCGCCGGCCTCTGGCTCGCGGGATCAGTGGGGCTGGCAGCCGGCCTCGGTTTCTGGCAGGTCGCGTCATTCGTCACGGTTCTGGCCGTGATCGTGCTGGGATTGCTGCATCCGTTCGAGAAGATGATCTCTCCGGAACGTCCCTCTTCGTCACATCAGAGCGATCGGGCCGATCGCGCCAATTGAACTCATTGTCGGGGATGCCAAACGCTGGTATTAGGCTCCCCATGGAAGAACTTTTCGGACATCCGGGCTACAAGCATTTTGTGCTGCAGGACGTGAAGCGCCTGCCGGCGCGTTTCTATGCCCGCATTTCCGCCGCGCTACTTGGCGCCCTAGCCTGAGCGTATTTGCTTTTTTTCCGGCCACACCCGGCCTCTTCCAGCTTCCATATCGACGGATTGACGCAAAATGACCGCACCGCGCACCCTCTATGACAAGATTTTCGACGATCACGTTGTCGATCGTCAGGACGACGGCACCTGCCTGCTCTACATCGACCGCCACCTCGTCCACGAGGTGACCAGCCCGCAGGCCTTCGAAGGCCTCCGCCTGACGGGCCGCAAGGTGCGCCAGCCGGAGAAGACGCTTGCGGTCGTTGACCACAACGTTCCGACCTCGCCGGACCGCAAGAACGGTATCAAGAACGAGGAAAGCCGCATTCAGGTCGAGGCGCTTGCGCAGAACGCCCACGACTTCGGCATCGAGTACTACTCCGAGAACGACATCCGTCAGGGCATCGTTCACATCGTCGGCCCCGAGCAGGGTTTCACCCTCCCCGGCATGACCATCGTCTGCGGTGACTCGCACACCTCGACGCACGGCGCGTTCGGCGCGCTGGCACACGGCATCGGCACCTCCGAGGTCGAGCACGTTCTCGCGACCCAGACGCTGATCCAGAAGAAGGCGAAGAACATGCTGGTCCGCGTTGACGGCCAGCTGCCGGAAGGCGTCACCGCTAAGGACATCGTGCTCGCCATCATCGGCGAGATCGGCACCGCAGGCGGCACCGGCTACGTTATCGAGTACGCGGGCGAGGCCATCCGCTCGCTGTCGATGGAAGGCCGCATGACGATCTGCAACATGTCGATCGAGGGCGGTGCCCGCGCAGGCCTGATCGCGCCGGACGAGACCACCTTCGCCTACATCAAGGACAAGCCGCGCGCGCCGCACGGCAAGGCCTGGGACATGGCGCTCGAATACTGGAAGACGCTGAAGTCCGACGAAGGCGCGCACTTCGACAAGGTCGTGGTGCTGGATGCCGCCAAGCTGCCGCCGATCGTCACCTGGGGCTCCTCGCCCGAGGATGTCGTCTCCGTCACCGGCGTCGTGCCGAACCCGGACGACATCGAGGACGAGAACAAGCGCAACTCCAAGAAGCGCGCGCTCGAGTACATGGGCCTGACGCCCGGAACCAAGATGACGGACATCGCCATCGACCGCGTCTTCATTGGCTCGTGCACCAACGGCCGCATCGAGGACCTGCGCGCCGTTGCCAAGGTCGTCGAGGGCAAGAAGGTCGCCCCGACCGTCAACGCAATGATCGTTCCGGGCTCGGGTTTAGTGAAGGCACAGGCCGAGGCCGAGGGTCTCGACAAGATCTTCATCGAGGCTGGCTTTGACTGGCGCGAGCCGGGCTGCTCGATGTGCCTTGCCATGAACGATGACCGCCTGAAGCCGTACGAGCGTTGCGCGTCGACCTCGAACCGCAACTTCGAGGGCCGTCAGGGCTTCAAGGGCCGCACCCATCTGGTGTCGCCGGCCATGGCAGCAGCGGCAGCGATTGCCGGCCACTTCGTCGACATTCGCGAGTGGCAGTAAGCTTTTTTCGCGCGGGCGGGGTCACCCGGCTTCGCCCGCGCGACTTCTCGAGATTTCCATCGCATCTATCCACCCGGCTTAACCGGTTATTGGCGCTTCTCTGCTAACCGGTGAACCTGACTGGAACTAAGGGGGAGTCGCCTCGGGGGTGGATACAGGCGCTTTCACAGCACTGATCAATCCGGGCATGTCGCTTGTCTTCGCCGCAGCATTCTTCATGCTGTGGTGGAACCAGCGTGACCGGCATTTTATTGCCGTGATGGCCGCGTCCTTCCTGGCCCTGTCTTTCGGCTTCCTGCTTCAATACTTCACCCTCTTCAATCTCACCCTGACGAAGCTTTTGTCCAACCTGCTGTTGCTGGCGGGTGGTACCGGGCTTGCCACGGGCTCTCTGGCGCGCTTCGGTTGCCGGACCCCGGTTGCAAGGACCGGGATCTTCGGCGCAGCGGGCTTCATCGCCTTCCTCTGGTACCTGGTCGTCGATCCGGACATCACCGGACGCGTCTACGCGATCAACTTCGCAGTGGGAGCCATTTCGCTGGTCATCGCCGTCGAAATAAGGAGCTCGTCGCGCACCTTCCGCTTCGTCGACAAACTGCTCGTTGCGCTGACGACCTTCTTCGGTCTGTCCTACTTCGTCAGGCCGGTCGTCGCGGTGTACATCGAGGGACCCTACACGAGCTACGAAGGGTTCCATAACTCAATCTACTGGACGACGATGTCCGTCTCGTCGTCGATGTTCCTGCTGCTCTTTTCGCTGCTGCTGATCACCGCGATCGCGCTCGACCTGATGGATGAACTGCGCCAGGAGTCGCAGACCGACCCGCTTTCCGGCCTGCTCAACCGCCGCGGGCTTGAGGAACGTGCAACAGAGATGTTGCGCAACGCCACCCGCCGCAAGTCGCCGCTCGCGGTCGTCGTTTGCGACATCGACCACTTCAAGGCGATCAACGACACCTTCGGGCACGCCACCGGCGACGCGGTGATTGCTGCCTTTGCCACTTGCCTGCGCGACTGCGTCGGGCCCCACAACCTCGTCGCCCGTCTTGGCGGCGAGGAATTTGCGGTGCTGCTCCAGGGTGCCACCAGCGCCGTGGGACGACTGTTCGCGGAAAGCACCCGCACGACACTGGGCGTGCTCAAGCTGCCGTGCCTGCCGCCGGAGCACCGGCTTACGGCAAGCTTTGGCGTTGCCGAGTGGACCGGCAGCGAGAGCCTGCAGAACCTGGTCTCGCGCGCGGATGCCGCGCTCTATGAAGCGAAGAAGGCCGGACGCGATTGCGTCCGCGTTGCCCCCGACGGCGACAATGTCGGGCTCTATCCTATGAAGGAAACAGCGGCGTAGGCGCGCGGCTAATTCCGGCGTCCGCATCTGTTGCAAAAACGCCTCACGAACCCTTCTTTAACCACAATTGTTGGATTGTAGCGGTCATCGCCATTATCTTGGCGATTCAAAGAATTTAGATGCCTGCCGGGCGACAGTGGCCCCGACGGAGGAATTCATGGATTTCAGGACGAGCGGCGTAGTCTTCACCTCCCTTCTCGCACTTTCGCTGGCGGGCTGCCAGAGTGAACGTTTTTCGCCGTACAGCGCCCGTCCCGCGGGTCCGGCTCCTCTTGCAGCGGCCCCTGCCGGACAGGTGACCTCAGGTGAGCTTCCGCCGCCGGCACAGCCGGGCATGACCGATCCCTCGCAGTTCCCCGCCGCTCCGGGCGCAGAGAACATGCCGTCGGGTCAAAACACCCAAGTCGCTGCTCTCGAGCAGGGCGCAGCCGAGATCTCATCCGGTTCCGTCGCAGGCGTCTGGAACGCCAGCGTCGCCGGCCAGAGCTGCCGTATCGCCACCCCGCAGACCCGCTTCGGCCAGGGTTACCGCGCCGGCCCGCTGCGCTGCCCTGCCCCGCTCGACGGCGTGAAGTCGTGGAACGTCGAAGGCAAGCAGCTCGCGCTCTACGACGCCAATGGCAGCGTTCTTGCCCGCCTCTACTCCTCGGGCGGCAGCCGCTTCGACGGCCAGACCACGAGCGGCCAGCCCGTCTCCCTGTCGCGCTAGGCCGGGCACTTGCCCCAACAACCTGTATCGATGAATTTCCTCGTCACCGCGCACCCGCTGCGCGGTGATTTGCAAATCGGATAAGGGTAACCGCATGTCCTCGTTCGACGGTCTGTCGGACTTTCGCACCGTGCGTGAAGAATACGATCACCGCGAAAGCACCGGTGTGTTGAAAAGCGATCCAAGGCAGATCGCCGTCATCGAGGCGCTCGACAAGCTCATCGAGGAAATCGCGACCAAGCGGCTGGCAAAGAAGTCCAGCGCTCTCGGCTGGCTGTTCGGCAAGCGCCGTCCGGCGAAGGAACCGGTAAAAGGCCTCTACGTCTACGGCGAGGTCGGCCGCGGCAAGACGATGCTGATGGACCTGTTCTATGAACTGGTGCCCGTGCGACGCAAGCGACGCGCCCACTTCAACGACTTCATGGCCGACGTCCACGACCGGATCCAGAAGCACCGCGAGAAGCTCAAGCGCGGCGAGACCAAGGAAAAGGACCCGATCCCGCCCGTCGCAAGGCAACTTGCCGAGGAGGCCTGGGTGCTTTGCTTCGACGAGTTCACCGTCACCGACATTGCCGACGCCATGGTGCTGTCGCGCCTGTTCTCGAGCCTGTTCGAGGAAGGCGTCGTTCTCGTCGCCACCTCGAACGTCGCCCCGCGCGATCTCTACCGCGACGGCCTCAATCGCGCGCTCTTCGTGCCGTTCATCGGCATTCTCGAGCAGAACGCCCGCATCATGAGCCTCGACGGCGACACTGACTATCGTCGCCGCAAGCTCGACCGCATGCAGGTCTACCTGACCCCGCTTGGACCCCAGACCGACCGGCGGATGGACGAGGCCTGGGAAACCGTGACCGCTGGCCGCAAGGTCGAACCGGCAACGATCGAACTCAAGGGCCGCGAGATCCATGTGCCGCGCGCAGCCGGCACCGCCGCGCGCTTTTCTTTCAGCGATCTTTGCGCCAAGCCACTCGGTGCGCGCGACTACCTCGCCATTGCCGCCCGCTACGACACCCTGTTCGTCGACCATATTCCGGTGATGTCGCAGGCCCAGCGCAATGAGGCAAAGCGCTTCATCCTCCTCGTCGACACGCTCTACGACCAGCACATGCGTCTCGTCGCCAGCGCCGAGACCGTCCCGGAGAAGCTTTATACCGGGACGATCGGCACAGAGAGCTTCGAGTTCGCCCGCACAGCCTCCCGCCTCACCGAGATGCAGAGCCGGGAGTGGCTGGACGCCGTGCGCAGCCGCAATGCTGCCGCCATCTTGGACGAGGCTGAGGAAGTTTGACGGAATGAGACCAAAAATTCTTACTTTTACGTAAGTTATTTTGGTTCTAAACGATTGAAAAAACTGGTGTCGTAAGATCCGGTTGAGTTTTTCCGCTTATAGCTGTATGCGGAAACCGGATTTCGGACGGCCTCCCGTGTCCGAGGATCAGTTTCGGCATTTCCGTTTCAGCCGGCGCTGCCGGCGGCACACAGGGGAAACCATCACATGGCTCGCAATAAGATTGCCCTCATCGGCTCTGGCATGATCGGCGGAACTCTCGCCCACCTGATCGGCCTCAAGGAACTCGGCGACGTCGTCCTGTTCGACATCGCGGAAGGTATCCCGCAGGGCAAAGGCCTCGACATCGCACAGTCTTCCCCGGTTGACGGCTTTGACGCCAGCTACGTCGGCGCGAACGACTACTCGGCAATCGAAGGCGCGGACGTCTGCATCGTCACCGCCGGTGTTCCGCGCAAGCCGGGCATGAGCCGCGACGACCTTCTCGGCATCAACCTGAAGGTCATGGAGCAGGTCGGCGCCGGCATCAAGAAGTACGCACCGAACGCCTTCGTCATCTGCATCACCAATCCGCTCGACGCGATGGTCTGGGCGCTGCAGAAGTTCTCGGGCCTGCCGAAGACCCACGTGGTCGGCATGGCCGGAGTTCTCGACTCCGCCCGCTTCCGCCTGTTCCTGGCGCAGGAGTTTAACGTCTCGGTCGAGGACGTCACCGCCTTCGTTCTCGGCGGCCACGGCGACACCATGGTTCCGCTGGCTCGCTATTCGACCGTCGCCGGCATTCCGCTGCCGGACCTCGTCAAGATGGGCTGGACCTCGCAGGAAAAGCTCGACCAGATCATTCAGCGCACCCGTGACGGCGGCGCCGAGATCGTCAGCCTGCTCAAGACCGGTTCGGCCTACTACGCTCCGGCTTCCTCGGCTATCGCCATGGCCGAAGCTTACCTCAAGGACAAGAAGCGCGTTCTTCCTTGCGCTGCCCACCTGTCGGGTCAGTATGGCCTCGACGACATCTATGTCGGCGTTCCGACCGTGATCGGTGCCGGCGGTGTCGAGCGCGTCATCGAGATCGACCTGAACAAGGAAGAGCAGAAGATGTTCGAAAACTCGGTGAATTCGGTGCGCGGCCTCTGCGAAGCCTGCATCGGTATCGCGCCGAACCTTGGCGAGAAGTGAGGCTTACGCATGAACATTCATGAATACCAGGCCAAGCAGCTGCTGAAGGGATACGGCGCGCCGGTTGCCAACGGCGTCGTGATCTTCAGCGCGGACGAGGCGGAAGCTGCGGCAAAGCAGCTTCCAGGACCGCTCTATGTGGTGAAGAGCCAGATCCATGCTGGCGGCCGCGGCAAGGGCAAGTTCAAGGAACTCCCGGCTGACGCAAAGGGCGGTGTCCGCCTCGCCAAGTCGATCGAGGACGTTGTTGCCAACGCGAAGGAAATGCTGGGCAACACGCTGGTCACCAAGCAGACCGGCCCGGCCGGCAAGCAGGTGAACCGCCTCTACATCGAGGACGGCGCCGACATTTCCCGCGAGCTCTACTGCTCGCTGCTGGTTGACCGCACCGTCGGCCGCGTTGCCTTCGTCGTCTCGACCGAAGGCGGCATGGACATCGAAGCAGTCGCCGAGGAAACCCCGGAGAAAATCCTCACCGTCGCGATCGACCCGGAGACGGGTGTTACCGACGCTGACCTCGAGAAGCTCAACAGCGCGCTTCAGCTGACCGGCGAGGCTGCCGAGGACGGCAAGAAGCTCTTCCCGCTCCTCTACAAGGCCTTCGTCGAGAAGGACATGAGCCTCCTCGAGATCAACCCGCTGATCGTCATGGAAAATGGCCGCCTGCGCGTCCTCGACGCGAAGGTGTCGTTCGACGGGAACGCGCTGTTCCGCCACGAGGACATCAAGGCGCTGCGCGACGAGACCGAAGAGGACGTCAAGGAAATCGAGGCTTCCAAGTGGGACCTCGCCTATGTCGCGCTCGACGGCAACATCGGCTGCATGGTCAACGGCGCAGGCCTTGCCATGGCAACCATGGACATCATCAAGCTCTACGGCGCTGAGCCGGCCAACTTCTGCGACGTCGGCGGCGGCGCTGGCAAGGAGAAGGTCGCAGCTGCGTTCAAGATCATCACCGCCGATCCGCGCGTCGAGGGCATCCTCGTCAACATCTTCGGCGGCATCATGAAGTGTGACGTCATCGCCGAAGGCGTGGTTGCAGCCGTCAAGGAAGTCGGTCTGAAGGTTCCGCTGGTCGTCCGCCTCGAGGGCACCAATGTGGAGCTGGGCAAGAAGATCATCAACGAGAGCGGCCTGAACGTGATTTCGGCCGACGATCTCGACGATGCCGCCCAGAAGATCGTCAAGGCCGTGAAGGGAAACTGATCCGCGATGTCTATTCTGATCAACAAGGACACCAAGGTTCTGGTTCAGGGCCTTACCGGCAAGACCGGCACCTTCCACACCGAACAGGCTCTCGCCTACTTCGGGACCAAGATGGTCGGCGGCATCCACCCGAAGAAGGGCGGCGAGAACTGGACCGGCTCGAAGGGCGAAACCCTGCCGATCTTCGCCTCGGTCGCCGAGGGCCGTGACCGCACCGGCGCGACCGCTTCGGTCGTCTACGTTCCGCCGGCAGGCGCTGCCGACGCGATCATCGAGGCCATCGAGGCCGAGATGGAGCTGATCGTCTGCATCACCGAAGGCATTCCGGTTGCGGATATGGTTAAGGTCAAGGCCAAGCTCGAGAAGTCGAAGTCGCGCCTGATCGGCCCGAACTGCCCCGGCATCGTCACCCCGGAAGAGTGCAAGATCGGCATCATGCCGGGCAACATCTTCCGCAAGGGTTCGGTCGGCGTCGTCTCGCGTTCCGGCACACTGACCTATGAGGCAGTGTTCCAGACCTCGAACGAGGGCCTCGGCCAGACCACCGCTGTCGGTATCGGCGGCGACCCGGTCAAGGGCACCGAGTTTATCGACGTCCTCGAGATGTTCCTGGCCGACCCGGCAACCGAGTCCATCATCATGATCGGCGAGATCGGCGGCTCGGCTGAGGAAGACGCTGCCCAGTTCCTGATCGACGAGGCCAAGCGCGGCCGTAAGAAGCCGATGGCCGGCTTCATCGCTGGCCGTACGGCTCCGGCCGGCCGCACCATGGGCCACGCCGGCGCGGTTATCTCGGGCGGCAAGGGCGGCGCCGAGGACAAGATCGCGGCGATGGAAGCTGCGGGCATCCGCGTTTCCCCGTCGCCGGCTCGCCTCGGCAAGACGCTCGTCGAAGCGATCAAGGGCTAATCATTCTGCGCCGGGCTGCCATCAGCCCGGCGCATTACATGTGACAGATGGGGCAACAGCGGCCCGAGGGGAATTGGCTACGCGGACCTGGGCACCATTCAGGCCGTCGGATACGGAGAAGGAGCGCGAGCTCCCAAAGGATTGACAATGGCGCGGCAAGACCAAGCGAACGATCAATTTTCGCTTACATCGTTCCTGTACGGCGGCAACGCCGACTACATCGAGACGCTCTACGCGGCGTGGCAGAAGGACCCTTCGTCGGTTGACCCCGAATGGCGTGATTTCTTTGCCGCGTTGAAGGATGATGCCAACGACGTCATCAAGAGCGCGGAAGGTGCCTCCTGGACCAGGAAGAACTGGCCGGTCGAGGCCCGCAACGAACTCGTCTCGGCGCTCGACGGCGATTGGGGCCAGGTCGAGAAGCACTTCGAGAAGAAGGTGAAGGGGAAGGCAGCCGCCAACGGCGCCACCCTTTCTGATTCCGACCTGCTGCGCGCGACCCGCGATTCCGTCCGCGCCATCATGATGATCCGCGCCTACCGCATGCGCGGTCACCTGCACGCGAACCTCGACCCGCTCGGCCTCGCCGAAGCGAAGGAAGACTATAACGAGCTTTCGCCGGAGACCTACGGCTTCACCGAAGCCGACTACGACCGGCCGATCTTCATCGACCATGTGCTGGGCCTGGAATACGCCACCGTCCGGCAGATGCTCGACATCCTTAAGCGCACCTACTGCTCGACCCTCGGCGTCGAATTCATGCACATCTCCAACCCGGAAGAGAAAGCATGGATCCAGGAGCGCATCGAGGGCCCGGACAAGGGCGTGACCTTCACCCCGGAAGGCAAGAAGGCGATCCTCTCCAAGCTGATCGAGGCTGAGGGCTTCGAGCAGTTCATCGACGTCAAGTACAAGGGCACCAAGCGCTTCGGCCTTGACGGCGGCGAGTCGCTGATCCCGGCGCTCGAGCAGATCATCAAGCGCGGCGGCCATCTCGGCATGAAGGAAATTGTGCTCGGCATGGCTCACCGCGGCCGCCTCAACGTTCTGACGAACGTCATGGGCAAGCCGCACCGCGCCGTGTTCCACGAGTTCAAGGGCGGCTCGTTCGCTCCGGACGACGTGGAAGGCTCGGGCGACGTGAAGTACCACCTCGGTGCTTCGTCCGACCGCGAGTTCGACAACAACAAGGTGCACCTGTCGCTGACGGCGAATCCGTCGCACCTTGAGATCGTCAACCCGGTGGTGATGGGCAAGGCCCGCGCCAAGCAGGACCAGATCTTCGGCCGCACCCGCGAGGAAGTCATTCCGATCGAGGAGCGCGCCAAGGTCCTGCCGCTGCTGATCCACGGCGACGCCGCGTTCGCGGGGCAGGGCGTCGTAGCCGAGTGCCTTGGTCTGTCGGGCCTGCGCGGTCATCGCGTTGCCGGCACGATCCACTTCATCATCAACAACCAGATCGGTTTCACCACCAATCCGCGCTTCTCGCGCTCGTCGCCCTACCCGTCCGACGTCGCGAAGATGATCGAGGCGCCGATCTTCCATGTGAATGGAGACGATCCGGAAGCAGTCGTCTACGCTGCGAAGATCGCGACCGAATTTCGGATGAAGTTCCAGAAGCCGGTCGTCATCGACATGTTCTGCTACCGTCGCTTCGGCCACAACGAAGGCGACGAGCCGGCATTCACCCAGCCGATGATGTACCGCGCGATCCGCGCGCACCGCACGACCGTCCAGCTCTACGGCGACAAGCTGATCGCCGAGGGTCTGGTCACCCAGGCCGAAATCGACAAGATGAAGGCCGACTGGCGCGCGCATCTTGAGGCCGAGTTCGAGGCCGGTCAGGCTTATAAGCCGAACAAGGCCGACTGGCTGGACGGCGCCTGGACGGGGCTGCGTGCTGCCGACAACCAGGACGAGCAGCGCCGCGGCAAGACCGCCGTACCGCTCAAGACGCTCAAGGAACTCGGCAAGAAGCTGACCGATGTCCCGGGCGACTTCGAGGTGCACCGCACGATTGCGCGCTTCCTCGAGAACCGTCGCAAGGCGATCGAGACGGGCGAGGGCATCGACTGGGCAACCGCCGAGTCGCTCGCATTCGCCTCGATCCTGATGGAAGGTCATCCGATCCGCCTGTCCGGTCAGGACTCGGAGCGCGGCACCTTCTCACAGCGCCATTCGGTTCTCTACGACCAGCGCGACGAGCGCCGCTACATCCCGCTGAACCACCTCGGGCCGCAGCAGGCGAACTACGAAGTCATCAACTCGATGCTTTCGGAAGAGGCAGTGCTCGGCTTCGAATACGGCTACTCGCTCGCAGAGCCGCGCGCTCTGACTCTGTGGGAAGCCCAGTTCGGCGACTTCGCCAACGGTGCACAGGTCGTGTTCGACCAGTTCATCTCGTCGGGCGAGCGCAAGTGGCTGCGCATGTCGGGTCTCGTCTGCCTGCTGCCGCATGGCTACGAGGGCCAGGGTCCGGAGCACTCCTCCGCCCGCCTCGAGCGCTATCTGCAGCTCTGCGCGGAAGACAACATGCAGGTCGCCAACGTCACGACGCCGGCGAACTACTTCCACATCCTGCGCCGTCAGCTGAAGCGTGACTTCCGCAAGCCGCTGATCCTGATGACGCCGAAGTCGCTGCTGCGCCACAAGCGTGCAGTCTCGACGCTCGCGGAGATGGCTGGTGAGTCGACCTTCCACCGCTTGCTGTGGGACGATGCGGAGTATCTCAAGGACCAGCCGATCAAGCTGGTGAAGGATTCGAAGATCCGCCGGGTCGTGCTCTGCTGCGGCAAGGTCTACTACGACCTCTACGAGGAGCGCGAGAAGCGCGGCATCGACGACATCTACCTGCTGCGCGTCGAGCAGCTCTATCCGTTCCCGGCCAAGGCGCTCATCAACGAGCTGTCGCGTTTCAAGAACGCGGAGATGGTCTGGTGCCAGGAAGAGCCCAAGAATATGGGTGCATGGTCGTTCATCGAGCCCTATCTGGAATGGGTGCTCGGTCACATCGACGCCAAGCACAAGCGTGCTCGCTACACTGGACGTCCTGCCGCCGCCTCGCCGGCGACCGGCCTTATGTCCAAGCACCTGGCGCAGCTCGAGGCTTTCCTCGAAGATGCTCTGGGCAACTAACCAACGGAACCACTGAAGCGAAGAAGGCAACGGAACAGAACAATGGCTACCGAAATTCGCGTGCCCACTCTCGGTGAATCGGTCTCCGAGGCGACCATTGGCAAGTGGTTCAAGAAGGTCGGCGATACCATCGCTGCCGACGAGCCGCTGGTGGAACTGGAAACCGACAAGGTGACGATCGAGGTCCCGGCACCTGCCGCCGGCACCCTCTCGGAAATCACCGCAAACGAAGGCGACTCCGTCGAGCCGGGCGCTCTGCTCGGCATGATCGGTAGTGCCGGCGCTGCCGCGTCCGCCCCGGCTGCTGCGCCGCAGGCTGAAGCACCGAAGGCCGAGGCTGCCAAGGCTGCCGCCGAGGCTGGCATCTCGACCGACCAGATCGCCGGCTCCGGCAAGCGCGGCCAGGTGCTCAAGGGCGACGTCCTCGACGCCATCGCCAAGGGTGTCACCGCTCCTGCAGCTCCTGCTGCTGCTCCGGTCGCGGCTCGTGCCCCGACGAACGAGGCCGACGCTGTGCGCGAAGAGCGCGTCCGCATGACCAAGCTGCGCCAGACCATCGCGCGCCGCCTGAAGGACGCCCAGAACACCGCCGCCATGCTCACCACCTTCAACGAGGTGGACATGAAGCCGGTGATGGACCTGCGCGCCAAGTACAAGGACCTGTTCGAGAAGAAGCACGGCGTGAAGCTCGGCTTCATGGGCTTCTTCACCAAGGCCGTGACGCACGCGCTGAAGGAGATCCCCGCGGTCAACGCCGAGATCGATGGCACCGACATCATCTACAAGAACTTCTGCCACATCGGCGTTGCCGTCGGCACGGACAAGGGTCTCGTCGTCCCGGTCGTCCGCGATGCCGACCAGATGTCGATCTCCGAGATCGAGAAGGAAATCGGCCGCCTCGGCGCTGCCGCGCGTGACGGCAAGCTCTCGGTCGCCGACATGCAGGGCGGCACCTTCACCATCTCGAATGGCGGTGTCTACGGCTCGCTGATGTCCACGCCGATCCTGAATGCGCCGCAGTCCGGCATCCTCGGCATGCACAAGATCCAGGAGCGTCCGGTTGTCGTCGGCGGCCAGATCGTCATCCGTCCGATGATGTACCTGGCGCTCAGCTACGATCACCGCATCGTCGACGGCAAGGAAGCCGTGACCTTCCTCGTTCGCGTCAAGGAGACGCTGGAGGATCCGGAGCGTCTCGTTCTCGACCTCTAAGGCCGAGCGAAAGCTTGAAAGGCGGCGATGCCGGGCAAGCCCCAGCTGAGAGTCGGCGAAAGCCGGTTGATTGGCGAGGACCTGCCCTTCACGCCGCCTTTCTCATACGTTCCGGCTGGGTCGGAATGATGAGTTGAGTTCACGGCGGGGCTTGCCCCGCCGTTCGGATGAACGGGCATTGGCGCTGCCGCCACGCAATGCTTGATCTTGGTGCGGTTTGCCTCGATCTGTAAGGCAGGCACCTCAGGGGAATGTAGCAGCGAGCGCGAGGCTCGCGTGAAGGAAGGAATTTGTCATGAGCTATGATGTCGTTGTCATCGGTGCAGGTCCTGGCGGCTATGTGTGCGCCATCAAGGCAGCCCAGCTTGGCCTGAAGACCGCCATTGTCGAGAAGCGCGACACCTATGGCGGCACCTGCGTGAATGTCGGCTGCATTCCCTCCAAGGCGCTGCTGCACGCCACCGAAATGCTGCTTGAGGCACGCCACTCTTTCGATTCCCTCGGCATCGAGATCTCCGAGCCGAAGGTGAACCTCGAGAAGCTGATGGCGCACCGCGTCAGCACCGTCGAGTCCAACACCAAGGGTCTCGTCTTCCTGATGAAGAAGAACAAGATCGACACGTTCCATGGAACGGGTTCGATCGCGGCCGCCGGCAAGGTCGTCGTCACTGACGCCGCAGGCAAGACGCAGGAAATCGAGGCGAAGAACATCGTCATAGCCACCGGCTCCGACGTTGCCGGCATTCCCGGCGTGCCGGTCGAGTTCGACGAGAAGGTCATCGTCACTTCGACGGGCGCGCTGCAGTTCGAGAAGGTTCCGGGTCACTTGGTGGTCGTCGGCGGCGGCGTAATCGGCCTCGAGCTCGGCTCGGTCTGGGCACGTCTCGGCGCCAAGGTCACGATCGTCGAGTATCTCGACACTATCCTCGGCGGCATGGATGGCGAAGTCTCCAAGCAGTGCCAGCGCATGCTCGCCAAGCAGGGCATGGACTTCAAGCTTGGCGCCAAGGTCACTGCCGTGAAGAAGGAAGGAGAGGGCGCATCGGTCGCCTTCGAGCCTGTAAAGGGCGGTGACGCCGTTACGCTCACGGCCGATGCAGTGCTCGTCGCGACCGGCCGCAAGCCGTACACGGACGGCCTTGGCCTCGACAAGGTGGGCGTGGAGCTCGACCCGCGCGGCCGCGTCGTCGTCGACGCGCATCTCCAGACCAACGTGGCGGGCATCTTTGCGATCGGCGACGTCATTGCCGGCCCCATGCTGGCGCACAAGGCAGAGGAAGAGGGTGTTGCCCTCGCCGAGCGCCTTGCTGGCCAGGCTGGCCACGTCAACTACGAGGTCATCCCGGGCGTGGTCTACACCAGCCCCGAGGTTGCCTCTGTCGGCAAGACCGAGGAAGAGCTCAAGGCTGCAGGCGTTCCCTACAATGTCGGCAAGTTCCCGTTCTCGGCGAACGGACGTGCTCGCGCGATGCTGCAGACGGAAGGTTTTGTGAAGGTGCTGGCTGACAAGGCTACGGATCGCATCCTCGGCGTTCACGTCGTCGGCTTCGGCGCCGGCGAGATGATCCATGAAGCCGCGGTCCTGATGGAGTTCGGCGGTTCTTCGGAGGACTTGGCCCGTACCTGCCATGCCCACCCGACGATGTCCGAGGCGGTGAAGGAGGCCGCTCTCGCGACCTTCTTCAAGCCGATCCACATGTAATAATTACTGCGCCGGTGCGGGTGCCGGGGCGGCAGGTTCCGAAGGAGCCGGAGCTGCCTCTGGTGCCGGTGCCGGCGTTGCCGGGGCAGGGGCCGTTGCATCCGGTGTGGTCGGAGCCACGCTCGGCGCATCATTGGCCGGTGCCTGCTCACTCTGCTCCGGGATTACCGCAGTCGTGCCCGGGTCAGTGGAAGGGCCGGTGTTGAATGCAATCAGCGCAATCACCAGCAGGACTGCTATAACGCCGGCGGCGATAAGGCCGCCACGTCCGCGATCAGCAGGGATCGGCCGATCATTGATCAGCGGATCAGCAGCGGGATCGCTGTAAGGCGCGCCGGGGCGCGGAACGTTTGGGTCCAGGCGGGGGTCGGTGTTTCTCGGATCAGTCATCATACTCTCCGTCGTTCGTTGCCCCCATCTCGCCACCCTAACGCGCTGACTTCGAAGGCGGTTCCCATTCAGGTTGCGACTGCCGATTGAGGGGCTTTCCCAAACCTCGTTCTGTGGTAGCCAGAAGCTCATGGCACAGAAGAAAGCTCACGAAGTCGATTCCTGGCTGAAGCGGCCAGATCCTGACGTACGTATCGTCCTGATCTACGGGCCCGACCGCGGCCTTGTCTCCGAACGTGCGACGGCGTTCGTCAAGACGCTCGGGCTTGATCCCGAGGATCCGTTCTCGTCCGTTCGCCTTGACGCATCGGAAGTCGAAACCTCACCCGGGCGCCTCACCGACGAGGCCGGCACAGTGCCGATGTTCTCCGACCGCCGTCTCATCTGGATCAAGGGCGCTGGGGCGCAGAAGCAGCTCGCCGATGAGGTGAAGGGTCTCGCCTCCGCGCCGCCGCAGGACGCAATCATTCTCATCGAGGCCGGCGACCAGAAGAAGGGCGCGGGACTGCGCGGCACTATTGAGGGCGCCGACCGCTGCATGGCGCTGCCCTGCTACGCGGACGAGGGTCGATCGCTCGATGCGGTCATTGACGAAGTCCTTTCCCGCGAGGGTCTCACCATCTCTATGGAAGCACGACAGGCACTGAAGGTCGGCCTCGGCGGCGACCGCCTCGCCTCGCGTGGCGAGATTGAGAAAATCGCACTTTATTGCCACGGGCAACGTGAAGTCACCGTCGCGGACATCGAAGCTATCAGCGGCAATGTCGCCGGCATCAGCGCCGACGACGCCGTGGACGCAGTTCTCATTGGCAATGCGCAGACTTTCGACACCAGCTTCACCCGCCTGGTCGGCTCAGGCTCTCCGGCTTTTCTGGTGCTTTCTGGCGCCATGCGCCAGTTCCAGTCGCTGCAACTAATGCGGGCGGAAATGGAAGCAAGCAACAAGCCTGCCGGGGCCGTGGTCGCATCCGCCCGGCCGCCGGTGTTCTTTGCCAGGCGCAAGCTGGTGGAAACGGCGCTGCAGAAATGGACGAGCGCGGCAATCGCCCGGGCACTTGAGCGGCTGCAGGCTGCCGTGCTGCTGACACGCCAACGGCCCGACCTCACGGTTGCGACCGCGAGGCAGGCGCTGATGGCGCTTGTAGTGGAAGCAGCAAGAAGCAGGCGCTGAGCGCCTGCCCAAGATCTAGCTGCGCAAGCGGTGGCAGATCTCGTCGAGCTGCTCGAGCGTCTTGTAGGCAATCCGGAGTTCGCCCCCGCGCTTGCCGTGGTTAATCGCGACCTTCAGGCCGATGATGTCGGACAGTGTCTTTTCGAGCGCGATCGTATCGGCGTCCTTTTCGGCAGGAGCTGCCTTCGGCTTCGCCGCCTGATCTGCCGGCATCTGCGCTAGCGCCTCGGCCTGACGAACCGAAAGGCCTTCCTCGACGATCAGCTTTGCCAGCGCGACCGGGTCCTCAGCCGTCACCAGCGTACGCGCATGGCCGGCCGACAGCACACCGTCGACCAGCATCTGCCGCACCTCGTTCGGCAGCTTCAGCAGCCGCAGCGTGTTCGCGACATGGCTGCGGCTCTTGCCGATGACTTGACCAAGATCGGCCTGAGTATAGTTGTGCTCGTCGATAAGCTGTTGATATCCAAGCGCTTCTTCGACCGGATTTAGATCGGAACGCTGCACGTTCTCGATGATCGCAAGCTCGAGCGCGACGCGGTCGTCGACTTCGCGGATGATCACCGGAATTTCGGCCAGGCCTGCTAGCTGTGCGGCACGCCAGCGGCGCTCACCGGCGATAATCTCATAACGCCCGCCCGTTGCCGTGCGCACCACGACCGGCTGCACGACTCCATGCTCGCGGATCGACTGAGCAAGGTCGGAAAGCTCTTCCTCGGCAAAACTGCGGCGCGGGTTGCGCGGGTTAGGGTGCACGAACTCGATCGGCACCTTGTTGTCGGCGCCGATCCGCGGTGCAGTCACTTGCTCAACAGGCTTGTCCATCTCGCCGATAAGCGCCGCGAGGCCGCGTCCCAGTCTGCGCCTTGATGGATCTTCGCTCATAGCCGCTCCCGCTTCATTTCGTTACCGAATCGACTTTGCTTCAGGCAGCGCGAAGCTGCCGTTCACGGCGGATGACTTCGGAAGCCAGCTGCAGGTACGCCTGGCTGCCGGTGCACTTGAGGTCGTAGAGGATCGCCGGTTTGCCGTGCGACGGCGCCTCCGACACTCGCACGTTGCGCGGGATCACCGTATCGTAAACCTTCTCGCCCATATGCGCGCGAACATCCTCAACAACCTGATTGGCCAGATTGTTACGACCATCAAACATTGTCAGGACAATACCCTGGATATTCAGCGAAGGATTGATCGTGCTGCGGATCTGCTCGACAGTCTGCAAGAGCTGGCTCAGACCCTCGAGCGCAAAGAACTCGCACTGCAGCGGGACTAGAACCGAATCCGCCGCGGCCATGGAGTTTAGCGTCAGCAGGTTGAGCGAAGGCGGGCAGTCAATCAGGACATAAGAATAACCGGCGCCCTCGGTGGCCGAGCGACGCAGCGCATTGCGCAGACGAAGCACACGGTCCGGCGCCGCGGCGATTTCCATTTCGATGCCGAGCAGATCAAGCGTCGACGCAATGATCGACAAGCCAGGCACAGCAGTCGGGATCGCAGCTTCGATGACGGTCGCCTGGCCGGTTAGCAGGTCGTACGACGAAACCTCGCGATCCTGACGGTCGATGCCAAGGCCGGTCGAGGCGTTACCCTGCGGATCGAGATCGACGATCAGGACTTTTTCGCCAATCGCCGCGAGAGCAGTCGCCAGATTGATCGTCGTCGTCGTCTTGCCCACGCCGCCCTTCTGATTGGCGACGGTGATAATGCGCGGGAACGGGGTCATGTCTTTATCAGCCATGTGTCGATCAGGTGTCAGACGAAACTTTCGCGTCCTTCAACTGCCAAATTTCGAGGATCCGACTCTCGGAATCGATCCTGCTCACATGTTGTACCAGATCGAATCCGTAGCTGGTACGGCTTTCATGAACCTCCATAGCGTAATCCCGTCCTTTGTGAAACAGCGCGCTAGCACCGTCGAGCAGCCACGGCGAGGCAAGTTTCAACAGCAGGGGCAGGGGAGCGAGAGCCCGGGCGGTGACGATTTCCGGCTGCTCTACCTTTCCTACCGCTTGCTCGATTCGCGATACATGAACCGTCGCAGGGGCGCCAAGAGAACCCAGGACGGATTTCAGGAAGGCTGCCTTCTTGTTGTTGCTCTCGACGAGCTCGATGTGTGCACCCGGGCGTTCGCGCAGGATGATCGCCATGATCGCGCCGGGAAAGCCGCCGCCCGAGCCAAGGTCCAGCCAACGTAAGGCGGTTGGGGCGAGGGGAGCGATCTGTGCGCTGTCGAGGATGTGCCGCTCCCAAAGTTGGTTCAGTGTCGACGGCGCAGCCAGATTGATACGGCTGTTCCACCGCTTGAATTCAGCCTCGAAGTGTTCAAGCCGCTCAAAAGTTTCACGTGAAACGTCTCCCGCGACGTCACGTAGAAGCTCGTACTTGTCCATTAGGCAGCGCCCCGCTCCGCACGCGCGTGCTGCTGCAGCACTGATATGATGATCGCAAGAGCCGCAGGCGTCATTCCGTCTATCCGCTGTGCCTCCGCCAGCGATCGAGGGCGCCGTGTTGAAAGCTTTTGCTGCAGCTCCTTAGACAGACCAGGCAGCAGCGTGTAGTCCATGTCGGCCGGAACCTCACGTTCCTGCTCCCGGCGGAGAACTGCAACGTCGGCATTCTGGCGCTCGAGATAAACTGCATAACGAGCCTCGGTCTCCAGACGCTCAGCTGTCTTTGGACTGATCGCGCCAAGCTGCGGCCACACGCTGAGTAGACGCTGGAAGTCGATGTCGGGGTATGACATCAGCTCGTAAGCCGAGCGACGCTGCCCATCCCGGTTGAGCGCAAGGCCATATTTGCTTGCCTCGTTCGGGGTGAGATTCAGCGACTTGGCGAGCTCGCGGGCGTCCGCCAGCTCCTGTTCCAGCGCCTCGAATTTCGCCTGACGTGCTCGCCCGACGATCCCCAGCTCTACCCCAAGCGGCGTCAACCTTTCGTCGGCATTGTCCGCGCGCAGCGATAGGCGGAACTCGGCGCGCGATGTGAACATGCGATAAGGCTCGGAAACGCCACGGCTCACCAGGTCATCGATCATTACCCCGATGTACGCATCGCCACGGCCGAGGATGACGGGATCTTCCCCCGCCGCCTTACGCGCCGCGTTCAGACCCGCGATGATGCCTTGCGCCGCCGCTTCTTCGTAACCGGTCGTACCGTTGATCTGTCCGGCTAGAAACAGCCCGGGCACGCGCCGGGTCTCCAGTGACATCTCCAGTTCGCGCGGATCGACGTGGTCATACTCGATCGCGTAGCCGTGCTGCAGGATCGTCGCTCGCTCCAGTCCGGGAATGGAGGCAATCAGGGCATCCTGCGCGTCGCGGGGCAGGGAGGTCGAAATGCCGTTGGGGTAGACGGTGTGATCATCCAAGCCTTCCGGCTCCAGGAAGATCTGATGGCCGTCCCGGTCACCGAACTTGACGATCTTGTCCTCGATCGACGGGCAGTAGCGCGGGCCGATACCTTCAATGTTCCCCGAGTACATCGCCGAACGATGCAGATTCTCGCGAATGATCTCGTGTGTGCGTTGCGTCGTGCGGGTAATGCCGCACTCGATCTGAGGCGTCGTGATCTTCTCCGTCATCAGCGAGAAGGGCACGAGCTCATCGTCCGCAGCCTGCATCTCCAACGAAGCCCAGTCGATGGTGCGGCCGTCGAGGCGGGCAGGGGTGCCGGTCTTGAGGCGTGCGAGTTTGAAGCCGGCTCGGTTCATGGTGGCCGACAGACCGGTTGATGCCTTTTCGCCGATACGCCCGGCGGGGAAACGCTCGTCACCAATATGGATCAAACCGCGCAGGAAGGTCCCTGTGGTCAGGACCACCGAAGTCGTGGCAAGCTCCCTGCCATCAAGCAGAACGACCCCGCAAACACGGCGGTCTTGTAGCAAAAGGTCTTCGGCCTCCCCCTCTATGACTTCGAGATTCGGTTGCTCAGCGATCGCCGCCTGCATCGCCAGCGTGTAGAGCTTGCGATCGGCTTGGGTGCGCGGCCCGCGTACAGCCGGTCCCTTGCGGCGGTTGAGCATTCGGAATTGGATGCCGGCCGCATCTGCGACACGTCCCATCAGGCCGTCGAGGGCATCGATCTCGCGGACGAGATGTCCTTTGCCCAATCCGCCAATGGCAGGATTGCAGGACATCACGCCGATCGTATCGCGCTTCATCGTCAGCAGCGCGGTTTTCGCGCCAGCACGTGCAGCCGCGGCTGCAGCTTCACATCCGGCGTGGCCGCCGCCGATGACGATCACATCATAATGCATGGACATGGCATTACCTCTTCTACCGAAGGCAATGGGTGCGCCGAGGTTGTGAGTCAAGCTTTTTAGAGTCGTTTCACGTGAAACAATGCGCCTGCTTCAATGGGGTGTTTCGGACCGTGTTTCACGTGAATCACACGAACGCGGCATGAGCTAGGTGTTTCACGTGAATCACTTGCCGATACAGAACTCGGAGAAGATAACTCCAAGCAGCTCTTCCGCGTCGACGGAACCCACGATCTTTCCAAGCGCGTATTCGGCCAGCCGCAACTCTTCAGCCCGCAACTCGAGGTCGAGTTGTGTGGCTTGCACCGCATTATCGAGATGCTGCGCCGCCCGGTTCAGGAGCTCAACCTGGCGCGCGCGCGTGGGGACCACACCGGCGGCGGCAGAAGATGCTGCTTCTGCCATAGCGCGAACGCGAGCCTCGAGCTCCAACATGCCTCGTCCTGATGGCGCGGCGATTGCCACATCATGTCCGTCGGTGGGAGCAAGCGCCCTGACATCTGCCTTCGTCGCGACCTTCAGAACCGGAACGCCCGGCAGCTTGATCTCGGGAACATCTCCTGATCCATCGTCGAGCTCCAGGATCAGATCCGCGCGCTCAGTGGCTTGCCTTGCCCGCTCAACGCCAATGCGCTCGACCACGTCTTCTGTCTCACGAATGCCAGCCGTGTCCGTCACGATGACTTTCAGTCCGCCGAGATCAAGAGAGACTTCGACAAGGTCCCGGGTAGTGCCGGGAATGTCCGTGACGATCGCCACGTCGCGTTTTGCGAGTGCATTTAGAAGACTGGACTTGCCGACGTTCGGCCGGCCAACCAGCACGACGCGAAAGCCTTCGCGCACAATTTCACCCGCATGAAAGCCAGCGGCATGGTTAAGAATGTCTTGCCGCAGTTGCTCCACACTCGCCCATACCTGATCAGAAACTGATCCCGGAACGTCCGCCTCGTCAGCGAAGTCGAGCTCGGCCTCGATCAGTGCACGGGCGCGAAGAAGAGCCTTGCGCCAACCTTCGTAGAGCTCGCGTTGACGGCCATCCGCGTTTGCGACCGCCATGCGGCGCTGTTGTTCAGTCTCGGCGGAGATGAGATCGGAGAGGGCTTCGGCTGCGGTCAGATCCATCTTACCGTTGAGGAAGGCGCGGCGACTGAACTCGCCGGCCTCGGCCTGCCGCGTATCGGGATAGGTTGCAAGTTCTTCCAGGATTGCTGCCACCGTCGCGCGGCCACCATGAACATGGAGTTCCGCCACATCCTCCCCCGTAAAGCTCCCGGGAGAAGAAAAGAAGAGAACGAGGGCATGGTCGAGCAGCCGGCCATCCTGTGCACGCAGCTCGCGAAGGTGTGCCTTGCGAGGAGCAGGCACCCCGGAGATCTTTTCCAGAATGCTCTTCACCGCCGGCCCCGAAATGCGGATCACCGCCACGCCCGAAGGAAGCGCGCCGGAGGACAGCGCGAAGATCGTTTCCCGGAATAGTGTTTGCCCATTCATGGCCGCCGCCCTACCTTCCGCAAAAATTCTGGTGAGACATGACGATCCTTCCCGCAAAGAACCTGCTGGCCAGCGAAAGCAGCCCCTATCTGCGCCAGCATGCACACAATCCGGTTCACTGGCGACCGTGGTCCGCCGAGGCGCTTGCCGAAGCAAAGGCCACCCAACGGCCCATCCTCCTCTCCGTCGGCTATGCGGCATGTCACTGGTGTCATGTCATGGCCCATGAGAGTTTTGAAGACGAGCAAGTTGCGGCCGTCATGAACCGTCTGTTCGTCAACATCAAGGTCGATCGTGAGGAACGGCCGGATGTCGACCAGATCTACATGGCCGCATTGACGGCCATGGGCGAACAGGGTGGCTGGCCACTCACCATGTTCCTGACCCCGGACGCGAAACCTTTTTGGGGCGGTACCTACTTTCCCAAGGAACCGCGCTATGGCCGTCCGGGCTTCATCCAGATCATGGAGGCGATCGGGCAAACCTGGCTGGAAAAACGTGCCGATCTTGAAGCCGGGTCAGAAGCTCTTTCAGATCACATCAGCCAGCGTCTCGCCGGCACCAACATCCATTCAAATCTCGACGCGCGGCTTCTGCCGGCATTTGCCGACGCGATTTATTCGTCGCTCGATATGGAAAGAGGCGGGCTTCGCGGGGGACCAAAGTTTCCGAATGCTCCGTTCATGGAAGCGCTCTGGATGAACGGCGTGCGCAACGGCCATGACGATCATGCTGCGGCCGTCGCCTTCAGCCTGCAGTGCATGCTGTCCGGCGGCATTTACGATCATGTTGGCGGGGGCTTGTGCCGCTACTCCACTGATGCCGAGTGGATGGTGCCGCACTTTGAAAAGATGCTCTACGACAACGCGCAGCTCATTGCTCTTGGCAGCGCCGTCTACGCGCGAACTGGGGGACCGGCATTCAAGCGCGCGATTGAGGAAACCATCGCCTGGCTGCAGCGCGAGATGATGGCCGAAGGAGGCGGTTTTGCATCCAGCCTCGATGCCGACAGTGAAGGCGAGGAAGGACGCTTCTATCTCTGGACGCGCGAGGAGATCGAAACGGCCCTGGATGATGATGCCGACCGATTCTTGGTGCACTACGCTCTCGCGCGACCTGACGGATGGGAGGGGGAACCCATTCTCTATCTGCGCGATGAACCCCGCGAGCTCGCCCGCGACGAACTAGCCGGATTGAAGTCTCGGCTCCTTCAAGCGCGTGCACGGAGGGTGCGCCCTGGCCGCGACGACAAGGTGCTCACCGACTGGAACGGTCTGATGATTTCTGCGCTCGCCAATGCCTCGCGCGTGTTCGATCGTTCCGACTGGCTGGAGCTGGCCACCAGCGCCTATGACTCGATCGTTGCTTCCGCGCGCGACGGCCGGTGATGTGCGGTTGTTCCCTGCCATGGCGAGCGACTACGCTGCGATGATCAATGCGGCGATTTCGCTTTATCAAGCATCGGGTTCATCGCGATATATCAGCGACGCATCAGCGTTTTTGTCGACGCTTGATCGCTGGTATATCGATGAAGACGGTTTCGGCTATTTCCTCACCGCGTCGGATGCGGATGACGTGCCGCTCAGAATTCGCGGTGATGTCGATGAGGCGATTCCATCGGCCACGGCACAAATCATCAAAGCGGTGTTGAGGCTGTCGCTCGTTACTTCGGACAGCGAACTCTACGACCGTGCAGTCGACCTCGCCGAACATGCGCTCGGTCGAACCGAGCAGCAGCGCTACGGCCGCGCCGGAATCATCGCCGCCGCGGAATTAGTGCGGGAGCCACGCAAGCTGATGCTCGTCGACGAACAAAACGGGCGTCTCGTTTCGGAGGCGAATCGAAATTTCGATCTCTCGCGCACCGACGTCATCATCCCGCGGAGCGCTGAAGGCCAGGTCACCCTGCCGGACGGCTCGTTCATCAATGCGTCAGAGCCCGGCGCGTACCTCTGCATCGGCCAGTCCTGCCGTCCACCCGTGCGCGACGCGGAAAGCCTAGCGGAGCTGTTGCGCAGCCAGGGCTGATACTCGGTACAACAAAAAAGCGCGCCACAAGGGCGCGCTTATCAAATTCGTCTGCCTGCTCGGTTACGTGTTCATCGAGTCGAAGAACTCGGCGTTGTTCTTCGTCTGCTTCAGCTTGTCGATGAGGAACTCGATCGCATCGGTGGTGCCCATCGGCGCGAGGATGCGGCGCAGGACGAAGATCTTCTGCAGGTCCTGGCGCTTGACCAGCAGGTCCTCCTTGCGGGTACCGGACTTGAGAATGTCCATCGCCGGGAAGATGCGCTTGTCGGCCACTTTGCGGTCGAGGACGATTTCCGAGTTACCGGTGCCCTTGAACTCTTCGAAGATGACTTCGTCCATGCGGCTGCCGGTATCGATCAGCGCGGTTGCGATAATGGTCAGCGAGCCGCCTTCCTCGATGTTGCGTGCCGCACCGAAGAAGCGCTTCGGACGCTGCAGTGCGTTTGCGTCGACACCGCCGGTAAGCACCTTGCCCGAGGACGGCACAACGGTGTTGTAGGCGCGGCCGAGGCGCGTGATCGAGTCGAGCAGAATGACAACGTCGCGGCCATGCTCGACCAAACGCTTCGCCTTCTCGATCACCATCTCGGCGACCTGGACGTGGCGGGCGGCCGGCTCGTCGAAGGTCGAGGAAACGACCTCGCCCTTCACCGAGCGCTGCATGTCGGTCACTTCTTCCGGACGCTCATCGATCAGGAGAACGATGAGATAGGCTTCCGGGTGATTGGTCGAGATCGAGTGGGCGATGTTCTGCAGCAGAACCGTCTTACCGGTACGCGGCGGCGCCACGATCAGCCCGCGCTGGCCCTTGCCGAGCGGAGCCACCAGGTCGATCACGCGGGCCGACAGGTCCTTGCCCGTCGGATTGTCGGTCTCCATCCGCAGGCGCTCATTCGGGTAGAGCGGCGTCAGGTTGTCGAAATGGATCTTGTGGCGGATCTTCTCAGGATCCTCGAAGTTGATCGTATTGACCTTCAGCAGCGCGAAGTAGCGCTCGCCTTCCTTCGGGCTGCGGATCGGACCTTCGACCGTATCGCCAGTCTTCAGCGAGAAGCGGCGGATCTGCGACGGGGAGATGTAGATGTCGTCCGGACCCGGCAGATAGTTCGCATTGGCCGAACGCAGGAAGCCGAAGCCGTCCTGCAGAATCTCGACAACGCCTTCGCCAATGATCTCGACATCCTGCGCTGCGAGCTTTTTCAGAATCGCGAACATCAGTTCCTGCTTGCGCAGGACGCTGGCGTTCTCGACCTCAAGCGATTCGGCAAACGCGATGAGGTCGGTCGGACTCTTGCTCTTGAGCTCTTGAAGTTTCATTTCCTGCATGATGCGGACTCTGATGGCGAGTATGAAGATGCGGGGCGTCTGTGCGCTGTAGAAGCGTCTGTTGGGACAGAAAGCACTACGCCATGCGGGGAGAGAGGGAACCGACTCATACCGTTCCTAACGTCAAAGCGCAACAAGCGATTTCAGTGGAGTTAGTGCCACCAAGTCATGAGGCGCTGTGGCGGGGCGACGCAGGGCCGAAATGCGCGGTTCCCGAAAGGCCTAAAACGGCTTCACGATCACGAGAATGACGATCAGGATCATCAGGACCGTCGGTACTTCATTGACGATCCGCCAGTGGCGCGACGGCTTCGTGTTGCGGTCCTCCGCGAAGCGGCGGACGGACGCGGCGAGGTAGCCGTGCACGCCGGAAAGGGCGATTACCAGCGCAATCTTGCCGTGCAGCCAGCCGCCCTTGAAGCCATAAATGCTCCACGCCATCCAGAGGCCCAGCACCCACGACACCATCATCGCCGGATTGATGATGGCGCGCAGCAAACGGCGCTCCATCACCTTGAAGGTCTCGGACTTTGCCGAGCCTACTTCGGATTCGGCGTGGTAGACGAACAGGCGCGGCAGATAGAGCATGCCGGCCATCCAGGAAATCACGGCAATCACGTGGAACGCCTTGATCCAGGGATAGGCCCCGACAGGGTTCAGCCAGAACAGCAGAGCCGTCAGGATCACCAGAACGGCGATCGCAACGACTGCGCGGGTAGCCGGGTTGCCGGATGCCTGTGCCAAGGTTCAGCCTTTCCTGACGAGTTCGATCATGCGCTCGACATGCACAATCGGGGTTTGCGGCGTGATACCATGGCCGAGGTTGAAGACCAATGGTCCCTGGCCGAGCTCGCGCAGGATGGCTGTCACGCCCTCGTCGAGAGCCTTGCCGCCGGCAACAAGTCGCATCGGGTCGAGATTGCCCTGCACGGCGCCCTCGCGCTGCAGCGCCCTTGCCTGGCTCCAGGGAACCGACCAGTCGAGGCCAAGCGCCGTGACGCCGGTCTTCTGGCGATAGTCCTGGTAGAGCGCCCCGGCACCCTTCGGAAAGCCGATGATCGGAGTGTCGGGATGAACCTCACGCACACGCCGGACGATCTCGGCGACCGGCTCGACGCAGCACATCTTGAAAGTGGCTTCGTCCAGCACGCCGGACCACGAGTCGAAGATCTGCACGGCGTCGGCGCCGGCATCGATCTGGCGGATGAGATATTCGGCCGACTTCTCGGCGAGCAGCTGCAGCAGCGCACGCATCGCCTCCGGGTTGGCATAGGTGAAGAGGCGGGCCGGCGCTTGGTCGGGCGTTCCGTGCCCGGCAATCATGTAGGTCGCAACGGTCCAGGGCGCGCCGCAGAAACCAAGCAGCGCCGTTTCTTCCGGCAGTTCGCGGCGTAGCCGCCTGACCGTCTCGTAAACCGGTTCAAGATTCACGTGAAACGCTGACGTGTCGATCTCGGCGATTTCCTCTGCCTTGATCGGCGTCATCAGCGGACCGCGTCCTTCCTCGAAGTGAAGATCACGCCCGAGCGCATGCGGGACGACGAGGATGTCGGAGAACAGGATCGAGGCGTCAAAGCCGAAGCGGCGGATCGGCTGAAGGGTGACCTCAACCGCGAAATCGGGGTTGTAGCAGAGGTCGAGGAAACTTCCGGCCTTTGCGCGCGTTTCCCGGTACTCGGGCAGATAACGGCCTGCCTGGCGCATCATCCAGATCGGTGGCGGGAAGACTGGCTCTCCCTTCAAAACGTCAACGACAATCCGCTTGGGCGCCATGCTCTGTCCTCACCGGCTATCTGCCAACCAAACAAATAGATTCTTTGAAAAGAGGAATCTTTTGATTCTTAGACTCTGTTGGAATCCGCAATTACGGCTTGTTCCACGTTTGGGGCAAAAACCGCAACACGCAAAGCGCCGCAAGGCCGCGTGACAGGGATTGCAGAATTTCGGGGATAACCCGGATTCCATCTTTTAAAACAGCAGCTTGTGCCTGAGCGAAATATGGTGTCTTTGGAGCCGCTGTGCAAAGGCTTCAGCTTTCCCCACATTCGTCCACATGGCCGGAACGCTCGGCACACTGGGCAAGTTTGTGGACAACTCGACCTTTGATACAGTCGCTTTCCCCAGCGATGCGGAAACCCTCAGGTTTTCCACATTTGCCAACAGGAGCGCGGGCAAGCCTGTGAACAAGCCGCAGAGCTTCTTTCATCTGCATCTGATTTCGGATGCGACCGGCGAGACGCTGATGGCCGCCGGACGGGCAGCCGCGGCGCAGTACAAGAACGCGCGCGCGATCGAGCACATCTACCCACTGGTGCGCACTGAAAAGCAGCTCTTGAAGGTGCTTGAGGAGATCGACGAGACTCCGGGAATCGTTCTCTACACGGTGGTCGACCAGCAGCTTGCCTCGATCATCGACCGGCGCTGCTCGGAAATGGGCCTGCCCTGCGTATCGGTGCTCGAACCCGTGCTGTCGGTGTTTCAGTCCTATCTCGGCGCTCCGGCCGGAAGGCGCGTCGGTGCCCAGCACGTTCTCGACGCCGATTATTTCCGCCGCATCGAGGCGCTCAACTTCACCATGGAGCATGATGACGGCCAGCTGGTGCATGAGGTCGGCGACGCCGACGTCGTGCTCATCGGAATTTCCCGCACCTCGAAGACGCCGACCAGCATCTATCTCGCCAATCGCGGCATCAAGACGGCCAACATTCCAATCGTGCCCGGCGTGCCGGTGCCGGAAAGCGTCGTCCACGCGGAGAAGCCGCTGATCGTCGGGCTGATCGCCACCGCTGAGCGAATTTCCCAGGTTCGCCAGAACCGCATTCTCGGCAGCTCCCCTGGATTTGACGTGCAGAGCTATGTCGACCGCACTGTGATCGCGCAGGAGCTCGCCTATATGCGCCAGATCTGCGCCCGCCATGGCTGGCCGGTAATCGATGTCAGCCGCCGCTCGATCGAGGAAACGGCTGCCGCGATCGTTGCATTGCGCGGCAAGTCACGCTAACGGCGCGTCAACAAGGAGAGGCCGACATGTCTGACGCAATCGTACTGGCTTCGGGCAGCCCGTTCAGGAAAAAGATGCTGGCCGACGCCGGCCTCGACTTCATCCAGGACCGGCCGCAGATCGACGAACGTGCTGTCGAAAAGGCAGTCGAGGGCTCGGGTCTGACACCGGAAGATCTCGCCTCCATTCTCGCGGAAGCCAAGGCGCTCGATGTCTCGCAGCGCCAACCGGGCAAGATTGTCATCGGCACCGACCAGACGCTCTCGCTGGGCGACGAGGTGCTGCACAAGCCGAAGGACATGGAAGAGGCGCGCCGTCGTCTTCTTGCCCTCTCGGGCAAGACGCACCAGCTCAACAGCGCCATCGTGCTCGTCCGAGACGGCGAGGTGCTGTGGCGCCATGTCGGCATTGCGCGGCTGACGATGCGCCAGCTCGACCCCGGCTTCATCGGCCGTCATCTTTCCCGTGTCGGCGACAAGGCGCTTTCCAGCGTCGGCGCCTACCAGATCGAAGGTGAGGGAATCCAGCTCTTCGAGAGCATCAAGGGCGATCACTTCACAATCGTCGGTCTTCCGCTTCTTCCGCTTCTCGACCAACTCAGGCATCTCGGAGCCATTGATGGCTGATCAGGGTAAAAAGGCATTCGTCATCGGTCACCCAGTGGCGCATTCGCGCTCACCGATGATCCACGGTTACTGGCTGAAGCAGTACGGCCTCCCCGGCAGCTATGAGCGCATCGAAGTTCATCCGATGCAGGTTGAGGCATTCCTGAGCTCGCTTCCCGCCAGCGGCTATGCCGGCGGCAATGTGACCATCCCGCACAAGGAAGCAGCCTTCGGCGCTGCCGACGTGGTCGATGAGGCGGCGGAGCTGATCGGCGCGGCCAATACGCTGTGGCTCGAGGACGGCAGGCTGTACGCCAGCAATACTGATGCTTTCGGCTTCATGTCGGATCTCGACCAGCGCGCCGATGGCTGGCGCAATGCAGGCACGGCGCTCATTTTAGGCGCAGGCGGGGCCTCGCGTGCGATCCTGTTTGCGCTCGAAGAAGCGGGCATCCGCGACATCCGCGTTGTCAACCGCACGGTCGCCCGCGCGCAGGAACTCGCCGACCGCTTTGGCGAGCGCGTCTCGGCGCACAGCTTCGAAGCGGTGAATGAGCTGGCCAAAGATGCGCAGCTCGTCGTCAACACCACAGCGCTCGGCATGGGCGGACAAGGCGAGTTGCCCCTGGACGCGTCGCTGCTGCCGTCCTCGGCAATTGCCGTCGATATCGTCTATACGCCGCTTGAGACGCCGTTCCTTGCCGCTGCGGCGCGCCACGGCATCCGCACCATCGACGGGCTCGGCATGCTGCTGCACCAGGCGATCCCCGGCTTCGAAAAATGGTTCGGCGTGCGCCCGCAAGTAACGGAAGACCTTCGCGCCGTTATCGTCGCCGATCTGCAGGGCGGGCATTGATGATCGTCCTTGGCCTGACCGGTTCTATCGGCATGGGCAAGTCGACGACCGCCCGCATGTTCGAGGAAGAGGGCGTTCCGGTCCACGATTCCGACGCTACCGTCCACGCGCTCTATCGCGGCGCAGCCGTCGAACCCATCCGCGCACGCTTTCCGGCGGCTGTCGTCGACGGAGCGGTTGATCGTGAAAAGCTTGCAGCTGAAGTGCTCGGCAAGCCGGATGCCCTGCGCGAACTCGAAAAAATCGTCCATCCGCTGGTTCGCGCCGAAACAGAAGCCTTTCTTCGGAAGCACCGCGAGGACGGCACGGAGATCGTCGTGCTCGATATTCCGCTTTTGTTCGAAACCCATGGCGAGGGCCGCGTAGATCGCATCGTCGTCGTCTCGGCTCCGGCCGAAGTGCAGCGCGAGCGGGTGCTTGCCCGTCCCGGTATGACGGTCGAGAAATTCGAGGCGATCCTGAAGCGCCAGGTGCCGGACGCCGAAAAGCGCGCCCGCGCCGACTTCGTCGTCGACACCGGCAAGGGGATGGATGCTGCCAGGGCGCAGGTCAGAGATATCATTGGGCAACTTGCCGCGGCCGCTGCCTGATCCTTGCCTTTGCCCGGCATGTTGGCGATTCTGCGCCGCAAGGAGCATCCCCAATGCGTGAGATCATTTTCGACACCGAAACCACCGGGCTTGATTCCCGTGAAGACAGGATCATCGAGTTCGGCGGCATCGAGATGGTCAACAAGTTCCCGACCGGCCGCACCTTCCACCAGTACATCAATCCCGAGGGCCGCCCGGTCCATCCCGATGCACTCGCGGTTCACGGCATCAGCGACGAACAGCTCGCCGACAAGCCCACCTTCAAGGAAATCGCATCACAGCTGCTCGACTTCCTCGACGGCGCGGTGCTGATCGCGCACAACGCGAACTTCGATATCGGCTTCCTTAACGCCGAGTTCGCGCGGCTGGGCGTGCCTCCTATCGATCCGTCGCGCGTCATCGACACGCTGGCGCTTGCCAAGCGCAAGCACCCGATGGGGCCGAATTCGCTCGACGCCCTCTGCCGCCGTTATGGCATCGACAACAGCCACCGCACCAAGCACGGCGCGCTGCTCGACTCCGAACTCCTCGCAGAAGTCTACATCGAGCTGATGGGCGGCAAGCAGGCGACCTTCAGCCTGGACACAAAGGTCGAGGTCACCGTCACCACGACCGAGATCGAGACCGTCACGGTCGTGCGCCAGCGCGAGCGGCCACTTGCTCCGCGCCTGACGGATGCCGACATCGCTGCCCACCGCAAGCTGGTTGACACCCTCGGCTCTTCCGCGATTTGGAAGGAAGTCGAGCCCGACTATCGCGAGCAGATCGCCGCGGAATAGCGGGTGATCGCAAAGTCAGGCAGTCATGAAAAAGGCCCGGGAAGACCGGGCCTTTTCAATACTGGTCTGCTTGCGCGGCAGCCTTATGCGGTGCCGGTCGGAGCCTGGGCCTTCGCCTGCTCCTGGGCAAGGCGCTGCTGGAACATCTGCGCGAAGTCGATCGGGTCGATCATCAGCGGCGGGAAGCCGCCATTGCGCGTGCAGTCGGCCACGATCTGGCGCGCGAACGGGAACAGCAGGCGCGGGCACTCGATGAACAGGATGGGCAGCACGTGCTCCTGCGGGAAACCGGCCACGCGGAAGACACCGCCATAGACCAGCTCGACGTTGAACAGCACCTTGTCGCCTTCCGAAGCCTTCGCATTCAGCGTCAGCTGCACATCAAACTCGGTCTCGCCGACCGGGTTGGCGGTTACGTTCACGTTGATGTTGATGCCCGGGGCCTTGTCGCGGGCGCGGAGCGTGTTCGGAGCGCCGGGGCTCTCGAACGACAGGTCCTTCACATACTGCACGAGGACGTTGAGCGAGGGTGCAGCGCCGTTGCCTGCGCTCGGAGCGGCGGCAGGCTTGGTGTCGTCGTCTTGATTGGCCATCAGCCGGAATCCTTTTTTGTCTTCAGCCGTTCCCGGCCGTGAAGAGAATGCGAGGTTGGCTAACATGGTCAACCCCTGCATGACAAGCTGGACTTGCCTAATGGTCGGTTCTGAGCTGCGGGCGGGGCCGCTCCTCCGGATCGTCGGTATCGTAGCGGGTGTATTCGTCCTCATCGAGATCGATCGTCCGCGAGGAGCGGCGCGTGTATGCGCTGGCAAAGCCGCTGGCCGTCTCGACCACGACGATGCGGCTGGAGATGAAGCGCCACACGACCTCGCGTACCGGCGGGATGAACAAGAGGATGCCGAGAGCGTCGGTGATGAAGCCGGGCAGGATGAGCAGGATGCCCGCCAGCATGATCATCACGGCATGCACCATGTCGCGGCCGGGCGATACGCCCGTCTGCATCGCCTCGCGCATGCGCGACATCGCGCCGAGGCCCTGGATGCGCAGCAGGATCGCGCCCAGCACTGTCGTCGCCAGGATCAGCCCGATCGTCGCCAGCACGCCGATCTCGCTGCCGACGATGACGAAGCCCGCGATCTCCGCGAGCGGAAGGACGAGGAAAATCAACGGCAGGAAGGGAAGCCTCAAGTGTTCATCTTTCCGTGTTCGCGCCCGAAAGGGCATTCCCAATACAGATAGGGAGACGCCGCTTTGGTTTGAATGATGGTATGATGCGTTCTATATGCAAAAAACGAGCTGGCGATAGCGGCACCTCGCCCGATCCAGGATATTGGCGGACGTCATGGAATTTTTCGATTTCGGTACGATTTTCTTCATGATCGCGGCGATCGTGATCTTTTTCCAGCTGCGCAGTGTGCTTGGCCGCCGGACGGGGCATGAGCGGCCGCCTTTTGATCCCTATTCCAGCGCGCGCAAGGATGCGGGCGCTGAAGCGACTGCCGGGGAAAATGTCGTCTCGCTGCCGCGCCGCAAGGGAGCGCCGGAATCTGCAACCAGCTATGCCGCCATTGATGCGGTGGCGGCGCCCGGCACCGACCTCAACCGCGGCCTGCGAGCTATTCGCGACGCCGATCCCAACTTTGAGCCGAACAGCTTCGTTGAAGGTGCCAAGCTCGCCTACGAGATGATCGTCATGGCCTATGCGGATGGCGACCGCCGTGCGCTCAAGAACCTCCTGTCGCGCGAGGTCTACGATGGCTTTGTCGCAGCCATCGCCGACCGCGAGAGCCGCAACGAAAAGATCCAGTCCTCCTTCGTCGGCATCAACCGCGCCGAGATCGTCAATGCGGAGATGAAGGGCTCTGAGGCGCACATCACCCTGCGCATCGTCAGCGAGCTCATCTCTGCCACGCGCAACGCCGCCGGCGAGGTGATCGATGGCGATCCGGAGACGGTGGCCGAGGTCAAGGACGTGTGGACCTTCGCCCGCGACACCCGCTCGAAGGACCCGAACTGGAAGCTCGTGGCCACCGAGGCTGACGACTGAGCCCGAGCCCTTCAAATGCTTCCATGTCTGCTGCGCTGATCCCCGCCGGTTTTGCCGATCTCGCCGGCTGGGCAGAGGATGCGCATGCCGCGGCCTTCGCCGCCTTCCGCCGCTCGGCGATTTACGGCCTCGAGAATGGCTACAAGACCGGCGCGCTGGGCATCGGCCCCGAGCACCTTGCGCCTGCCTGGCAGGAAGCTGCCAGCATTGAAGCCGATCTTTCCGACGCCGAGGCCCGTTCCTTCTTCGAGCGCCATTTCGCACCGCGTCTCATCCGTCCCAATAATACAGCGACCGGCTTCGTTACCGGCTTCTACGAGCCGGAAGTTGAGGCTTCGCCCGCACGGAGCGAGCATTTCACGGTCCCGCTGCTCAGCGCTCCCGATGATCTGGTCAAGGTCGATGACAGCAACCGGCCGGAAGGCATGGACCCTTATCTTGCCTTCGGTCGCAGGACGCCGGACGGCATCGTCGAGTATTTTGACCGCGCCGCGATCGAGCAGGGCGCGCTGGGCGATAAGGCAAGAGCCATCGCTTGGGTCGCCGATCCGGTCGATGCCTTCTTCATTCACGTGCAGGGTGCGGCACGCCTGAAAATGCCGGACGGCTCCGTCCGCCGCATCACCTATGCCGCGAAATCCGGCCAGCGTTTCACCGGTCCCGGCCGGGTGCTAATCAAACTCGGCGAGATTGCCGAGGCCGATGTGACCATGCAGTCGATCCGTGCATGGTTCGCCGACCATCCCGACCGCATCAACGAAATCCTCTGGCGCAACCGCTCCTACATCTTTTTCCGCGAGGCCGACGTTTCCGATCCTTTGCTTGGCCCCGTTGCTGCGGCCAAAGTGCCGCTGACGGCGGGCCGCTCGCTCGCGGTCGACCGGCGGATCCACACTTTCGGCACGCCGTTTTTCATCGACGCGCCGACGCTGCTTGCCTTCGACGAACAACCGTTCCGGCGGCTGATGATCGCGCAGGACACCGGCTCGGCGATCGTCGGTCCCGCACGCGGGGACCTTTTTGCCGGCTCGGGCGATGCCGCGGGCGAGATCGCGGGCGTGGTCCGCCATCCGGCGGACTTTTACATTCTCGTGCCGCGCCCATATGGATCGGCGGCATGAAGACGAAGTATCTTACCGCCGAGGACCGCATTCTCTGGGGGCGCGTCGCGCGTTCGACGCGGCCGATGCCCGGCAAGTCGGTCGAGGATATCGAGCGGGAGATGGAAGATTTCGCGGCCCTTCTCGAACCGCCTGCGCCGAAGCCGAAGCCGCGCAATGCTCGTTCGGCAGGGGATCTGGTTGAAGAGAAGCCGCAGCAGAAGCGCCAGCCGCCAGCGCCCAACGTCATCGACCGGCCAACGCACCAGAAGATAGCCCGCGGCCGCCTGCCGATCGAAGGCAAGGTCGATCTGCATGGCATGACGCAAAGCGAAGCCCATTCCCTGCTGTTGTCGTTCCTGCAGCGTGCCTATGCGGACGGCCGCCGCCATGTCCTCGTCGTTACCGGCAAGGGCTCGCCCTCGCGCGGCACGGGAGTGCTGCGTCAGGCCGTGCCCGGCTGGCTGTCGACGCCGCCGTTTCGGGCTCTCGTCAGCGGTCATCAGGAGGCGGCGCGCCACCACGGCGGCGAGGGCGCGCTCTACATCCGCCTGCGCAAGCGGGAGGCGCCATGACGCCGTTTGGGCTGAAGATGCGCGAGCTCCGCGCCGCCAAGGGCGTCTCGCAAAAGGAGATGGCCGATGCGCTCGGCGTCAGCGCGGCGTATCTTTCGGCGCTGGAGCACGGCAAGCGCGGCGTGCCCAACTGGGCGCTGGTGCAAAAGATCGTCGGCTACTTCAACGTGATCTGGGATGAGGCGGAGGAGCTTCAGCATCTTGCCGCTTCCTCGCATCCGCGCGTGGTGGTGGACACCACCGGTCTCTCGCCCAAGGCAACTGCCTTTGCCAACCGCCTGGCCGAGGAGATCGGGCAGCTGGACGACACCGCGCTCGATGCGCTGATGCGCACGCTCGACGAACGCGGTCGAAAATAGCCGTCAGAACAGCTTCTTCAGCTCGTTCAGCCGTTCGTTGACCAGCCATCCGTAATAGTTTTCCTGCGGATATCGCGGCGACAGCCCCTCGGCCTGGCGCTTCAGGTTCTCCGCGCGCAGCGCACGCGCACGCTGATCGGGGTTGCCGAGATTGTAGAGCGTCGCGGTGATGCCGGGGTTCTTCGAGATGTCGAAACCCGCGATGTCACGATAAGCCTCGATCGACTTCTTTAGCGTCGCCGCCACATAGGCCAGCGTCAGGTCGGGATCCATGATGGTCTTGTAGACCTGCTGCGCGTTGTTGTGGTCGAGCTTCGGCAGCTTCGACACCTGCGCGACGATGTCGCTCATCTGCAGGGCGGTGAGCGGATTGAGCTGGCCGATGCCAAAGGTCTGGCCAGCGTAAAAGGGCTGGAAGAACACGGCGCTGAAACGGTCGCGGGGATAGGACTTGCCGTCGACCTTCTTTCCGCGGAACGAACGGTCCCAGACCGTCTCGCGGCAGGTCCACTGCTCGTAGCTTCCCTTCAAATTCTCGCAGCGGGCAAATTCCGGCCGCTTGATGAAGTCGGAGATCGACTCGCCGTCATAGGCGAACTTGAAGCTGGTCTGAAAATACGAGACAGCCTTCACATAATAGGTCTGAAGCCGGTCGTAGGCGTCGACATTGTAGGTGTGCTCGCCGACGATGGCGCCCACCATGTGCATCGGATCGAGGCCATACTGGGCAGAGACCGTCTTGATTTTATTGCGCAGGGCAGCGTCGTTTTCGAGCAGCGCATAGACCTTGCGGTACTTTGCCTCGTAGGTGGAATTCGCCGCGCGGGTACGATTAGCCGACGCATTCGGGATCGGCGGCTGCTCCTTCGACCGGTTTCCAGGCGGCACGACAGTGGCAGCGCTGGCAATCGCTGGAAGTACGAGCAAGCACAGACAGGCGAGAAACCGGATCGCAGAGTTCATAAAGGGCCCGAGACTGGGTCAGGAACGACCGCGCGGCAAGCTACCGCCCGGCCGGGTCAGCGTCGAGTGCCTGACGTTCAAACATTCGTCAAGACCTGCGAAAGGTCGCACCTCGCATTTCGAAGAACAGCGCGCGGTTACCTCGGCGCGCTGCTCTTGATGGTTATCAAAGAATGAACTTCGACAGGTCGGTGTTGCGGGCAAGGTCGCCGACGAACTTCTCGACATATTCAGCGTCGATCACGATCTCCGAGCCCGAGCGGTCGGGCGCGTTGAACGAGATGTCATCGAGCACCCGCTCCATCACCGTCTGCAGGCGCCGCGCGCCGATGTTCTCGACGGTGGCGTTGAGGTCGACGGCTATGCCGGCCAGGCGGTCGATGGCGTCGTCGGTGAAGGTGAGATTGACGCCTTCGGTCTCCATCAGCGCGATGTACTGCTTGATCAGGCTCGCCTCGGTCTCGGTCAGGATGCGGCGGAAGTCTTCCTTCTCCAGCGCACGCAGCTCGACGCGGATCGGCAGGCGGCCCTGCAGCTCAGGCAGCAGGTCCGACGGCTTGGCGACGTGGAACGCACCGGAGGCGATGAAGAGGATATGGTCCGTCTTCACCGGGCCGTACTTGGTTGCAACGGTGGTGCCTTCAACCAGCGGCAGCAGGTCACGCTGCACGCCTTCGCGCGAAGGACCGCCGGCAATGTCGGAGCGGGCCGCCACCTTGTCGATCTCGTCGAGGAAGACGATGCCGTCGTTCTCGGTCGAGGCAATCGCGCGGCGCACGACTTCTTCCTGGTCGAGCAGCTTGTCCGACTCGTCGTTGATCAGCAGCTCGTAGGAATCCTTAACGGTGGTCTTGCGCAGCTTGGTGCGCTGGCCGCCCATCGCCTTCTGCAGCATGTCGCTGATGTTGAGGACGCCGATGCCGGCGCCGGGCATGCCCGGAATATCGAAGGTCGGCATGCCGCCACCGCTGTTGTCGGCAACCTCGATCTCGATTTCCTTGTCGTCGAGTTCGCCGTCGCGCAGCTTCTTGCGGAAGGAGTCGCGGGTAGCCGGGCTCGCGGTCTTGCCGACCAGCGCCTCGAGCACGCGCTCCTCGGCGGCAAGATGGGCCCGCGCCTTCACGTCCTCGCGCATCTTCTCGCGGGTCAGGCCAATCGCAACCTCGACGAGATCGCGGATGATCTGCTCGACGTCCCGGCCGACATAGCCGACCTCGGTGAACTTGGTGGCTTCGACCTTGATGAACGGAGCCCCTGCGAGCTTGGCGAGACGGCGCGAAATCTCCGTCTTGCCGACGCCGGTCGGCCCGATCATCAGGATGTTCTTCGGCATCACCTCTTCGCGCATCGGGCTGGACAGCTGCTGCCGCCGCCAGCGGTTGCGCAGGGCGATTGCCACGGCGCGCTTCGCCTCCTTCTGGCCGATGATGTAGCGGTCGAGTTCGGAAACGATCTCGCGAGGAGAAAAAGTGCTCATCACTATAACCCACTTTGCCACTGCTTAATGAACTCGAACGGATGCAGCAGCATAATCACGTTGAGCGTCAGATTATCCCGGATGACGTAGCCGGTGCCGATCTCGAAAATGAGCGCGATGGCTACGGTCACAGATATAGGTAGCCGCCAGGCGAGCGCAAAGCCCACGATCATGGCGAGCGTGTCCGCCACCGAGTTGACGATGGAATCGCCGAAATAGTCGAGCGAGATAGTCGCCTCGCGGTAGCGGTTGATGATGAAGTCGCTGTTCTCGACGATCTCCCACGCGACCTCGATGCCGGTCGCGATGGCGAGCCGCATCAGGATCGGCGCGCGCGGAAACAGGATCCAGGTCAGCGCGTAGAACAGGAAGCCGTGGATGATGTGCGAGGGCGTGTACCAGTCGGAAAGGTGCTGCGAGTTCTCCGAGCTGATCACCACGCCATGCCACAGCTTGACGTAGCCGCACTCGCAGATCGGCACCCGGCCCATCCGGTAGAGCGTCACCGCCTGCGCGGCGATGAATGCGAGAACAAGAAGCAGACCGATCGTCTGCCAGCGGCTGGTTGAAGACCGGTCGGGTTCTAATGTCATGCGCAGCTTTCGTCGCCAGGGTGATGATATGCGGCACGAGAAACGATCACCTCAGAGTCACTCCCCAGCCACGTGCTGCATGAGCAGTACATCGCTTCCGGTTCGCCCGACAAGCGAGGGGATCGGCCGGAAGCCAGCCTTTTCATAGGCACGCACGGCGCGAAGATTAGCCGGATCCGGATCGATGATGATGGTCTGGTGCCCTTCGCTCCTCAGCTTCGCGACGAAGGCTGCGAGGGCGGCAGAGCCGATGCCTTGCGAAAGCTGTTCTGCCACCCCGATGGAAAGGTCCACGCCGACGGTATCAGCGGGAAGTTCGGCGAGCCACGGATGCTCCTCGATCCACTCCCGGTTCTGGTGGTGGCCGACGAACCAGTACTGGATGTAGCCGACCAGCTCACCATCAAGCCGGATCAGGAAGGGACGGGTCGTGTCCGTCCCCTCGACCATGTTCCTGATGTGCTCCAGCTCTTCGTCCGGATCGCCCCACCATTCCCGCATATGCGGTTCACCGAGCCACGCCGCGAGCAGCGGGTAATGTTCCCGCTGCACCGAAATGAAGTCGATGGCGCGGTCGCTATTCGGCATCCAGCGTTTCGATGACGAAGTTGTTGTTGGTGTAGACGCAGATCTCCGACGCGATCTCCATCGCCTTGCGGGCGATTTCTTCGGCCGTCTTGTCGGTGTCCATCAGCGCGCGGGCGGCCGCAAGCGCGTAGTTGCCGCCAGAGCCGATCGCCATCACGCCATGCTCGGGTTCGAGCACGTCGCCCGTGCCGGTCAGCGCCAGCGTCACCGACTTATCGGCAACCAGCATCATCGCTTCCAGCCGGCGCAGGTACCTGTCGGTGCGCCAGTCCTTGGCGAGCTCTACCGCCGCGCGGGTCAGCTGGTCCGGATATTGCTCGAGCTTTGCCTCGAGCCGTTCGAGCAGGGTGAAGGCGTCGGCGGTCGCACCCGCGAAACCCGCGATCACGTTGCCCTTGCCGATGCGGCGCACCTTGCGCGCATTACCCTTCATGATTGTCTGGCCAAGGCTTACCTGGCCGTCGCCTGCGATGACGACCTTGCCGGCCTTTCGCACGGTCACGATCGTTGTCGCGTGCATCGTCAGTTCGTTCGACATAATTGCTCCGATCTCCTGCGCCGAAGCGCTTGTCGCTTATGTATGCGCGCCATACGCGAATGCAATCATGCTTCGCAGCAGTGCTTTCCATTAAACGGCCATGCTGGTAAGACGCAGGCGCTTTTCTTCTTTACTGGAAGGTGATGATCATGTCCGGGCGCACAGCCAGCGTTTCCCGCAGCACTAAGGAGACCCAGATCTCGGTTTCCGTGGATCTCGACGGCAAGGGCCGCTCCGAGATTTCCACGGGCGTGGGCTTCTTTGACCATATGCTGGATCAGCTGTCGCGCCATTCGCTGATCGATATGAAGATCGAGGCGAAGGGCGACCTGCACATCGATGATCACCACACCGTCGAGGACACCGGCATTGCGATCGGCCAGGCGATCTCGAAGGCGCTGGGCGAGCGTCGCGGCATCTGCCGTTATGCCTCGATCGACCTTGCCATGGACGAGACGCTGACGAGCGCAGCCATCGATGTCTCCGGCCGACCGTTCCTTGTCTGGCACGTCGATTTCTCGGCCCCGAAGATCGGCACCTTCGACACCGAGCTGGTGCGCGAGTTCTTCCAGGCGCTGGCGCAGAACGCCGGCATTACCCTGCACGTGCGCAACCAGTACGGCGCCAACAACCATCATATCGCCGAGACCTGCTTCAAGGCGGTGGCACGGGCCCTGCGCGCCGCGATCGAGTTCGATCCGCGCCAGGAAGGCGCCATTCCCTCGACCAAGGGAACGCTGAACGGATAGGAGCGGCGATGGCCAGCTATGTGGTGATGGAGCCGCCTGTACGCGATGGCGCCGAGCGCGCCGTCCTCGTGCGGGACGGCTTCCACTTTCTCGCCTTCGTCTTTCCGGTGTTCTGGCTGCTGTTCCACCGTCTGTGGCTGGAGGCGCTTGCCGTCTTCGCCGTCGGCCTCGCCATCGGTGCCGTGGCTTCCTATCTCGGCTACGACTGGCTGGCGCTGGTTGCCGGGCTGGCTGTCGCCATCTTCATCGGGCTGGAAGGCCCGGCGCTGAAGGTCGCCGCACTGCTGCGTCGCGGCTGGCGCGAGTGGGGCGTCGTCGAGGCGGACAATTCCGGGGACGCTGAAGTGCGCTATCTCGAGGCGAAGGACTTTAACGGGCAGGACGACACCGTGCCTGCCCTTCAAACCAACAGGCCCGCACGGGCCGCTGCCACGGCGGTGCCGGCTCTCGGCATGCTGGGTTATCCCGGAAGAGGATGACGATGCGCGTTGCGATCATAGATTACGGATCGGGTAACCTCCGCTCCGCCACCAAGGCATTTGAACGTGCCTCCCGCGAATCTGGCATTGCCGCCGAGATCGAACTGACGGCCGACGCGGAGCGCGTCCGCACCGCTGACCGGGTCGTCCTGCCGGGCGTCGGCGCCTATGCCGACTGCCGCGCCGGCCTTGATGCCGTTCCCGGCATGGTCGAGGCGCTGCGCGAGGTGGTCGAGCACAAGGCCCATCCGTTCTTCGGCATTTGCGTCGGCATGCAGCTGATGTCCTCGCGCGGCCTCGAGAAGACCGTGACCGAGGGGCTCGACTGGATCGAGGGTGACGTCCGTCTCATGCAGCCGGACGACCCGGAACTGAAGATTCCGCAGATCGGCTGGAACACGATTCACGTGAAACAGGACCATCCGCTGTTCGCCGGCATCCCGACCGGCGACAACGGCCTGCACGCTTATTTCGTCCATTCTTATTTTCTCGATGCGAAGCACCAGCAGGACGTGATCGCCACCACCAATTATGGCGGCGTTGTCACGGCTGCGGTCGCGCGAGACAACATGGCTGGAACCCAGTTCCATCCCGAAAAGAGCCAGAAGCTGGGCCTTGCCCTGATTGCCAATTTCCTGAGGTGGAAGCCGTGATCCTTTTCCCCGCCATTGATCTCAAGGAAGGTCGCTGCGTCCGCCTGAAGCTGGGCGAGATGTCGAGCGCGACGGTCTACAACGAGGATCCGGGCGCGCAGGCCGCCCAGTTCGAGGCGCAGGGCTTCGAATGGCTGCATGTGGTCGACCTCGACGGCGCCTTCGCTGGCGAGAGCCGCAACGGCGATGCCGTCGAGTCGATCCTGAAGTCGACGAAGAACCCGGTGCAGCTCGGCGGCGGCATCCGCAACATGAACCACATCGAGGCCTGGCTCTCGAAGGGTCTCGCCCGTGTCATCCTTGGCACCGTCGCGGTACGGAACCCGCAGCTCGTCATCGAGGCCTGCAAGGCATTTCCGGGCAAGATTGCGGTGGGCATTGACGCGCGCGGCGGCAAGGTCGCGGTCGAGGGCTGGGCGGAAGCGTCCGAACTCGGCGCGATTGAACTCGCCAAGAAGTTCGAGGGCGCTGGCGTTGCCGCCATCATCTACACCGACATTGACCGCGACGGCGTGCTTGCCGGCATCAACTGGGACGCCACCATCGAGATGGCGAGGGAGGTTTCGATCCCGGTGATCGCTTCCGGCGGCCTCGCTTCCATGGCCGACATCGAGCGCATGACCCAGCCGGATGCCGCGATCCTCGAAGGCGCGATTTCCGGCCGTGCGCTTTATGACGGCCGCATCGATCCGGCGAAGGCGCTCGCCGTGCTCAAGGGAGCCCGCGCATGACGCTCAAGTCCCGCATCATTCCCTGTCTCGACGTCAAGGACGGCCGCGTCGTCAAGGGCGTTAACTTCGTCGACCTGATCGACGCGGGCGACCCGGTGGAAGCTGCCCGTGCCTATGACGCTGCCGGTGCTGACGAGCTTTGCTTCCTCGACATTACCGCTTCGTCCGACAATCGCGAGACGATCTTCGATATCGTCGCGCGTACCGCCGAGCAGTGCTTCATGCCGCTCACCGTCGGCGGCGGCGTGCGCCAGGTCGCCGACATCCGCAAGCTGCTGCTTGCCGGCGCCGACAAGGTCTCGATCAACACCGCAGCGGTCAACAATCCGGACTTCGTTTCTGAAGCTGCCGACAAGTTCGGCAACCAGTGCATCGTCGTCGCGATCGACGCCAAGAAGGTGTCAGGGCCGGGCGAAGCGGACCGCTGGGAAATCTTCACCCACGGCGGCCGCAACGCGACCGGCATCGACGCCGTCGAGTTCGCAGTCAACATGGTGAAGCGTGGCGCGGGCGAAATCCTGCTGACCTCGATGGACCGCGACGGCACCAAGGCCGGCTACGACATCCCGCTGACCCGCGCGATTGCCGATGCGGTCACCGTGCCGGTGATTGCCTCCGGCGGTGTCGGTAATCTCGACCATCTGGTCGAGGGCATCCGCGACGGGCATGCGACTGCGGTGCTGGCCGCATCGATTTTCCATTTCGGCACCTACACCATTGCGCAGGCCAAGGAGCACATGGCAAAAGCGGGTCTTGCCATGCGGCTCGATCCCGTGGCCTGAGGAGGAGGAGCCATGTCCGGTTTTACGCTCTCGGAGCTTGAACGCATCGTTGCAGAGCGCGGCCGTTCGGGCGACACCAACTCCTGGACGGCGAAGCTGTTCTCGAAGGGAATCGACAAGGCGGCGCAGAAGCTGGGCGAGGAGGCGGTTGAGACCGTCATCGCCGCAGTGCGTGGCGACCGCGCCGGCGTTGTCAGCGAAAGCGCGGACCTTCTTTATCACCTCATGGTTACGCTCGCGCTCGCCGGCGTCCCTCTCGATGAGGTGATGGCTGAGCTGCAGCGCCGCACCGGCCAGTCCGGTATTGCCGAAAAAGCGGCACGTCCCGCTGACTAGCCGCCGAGGCACCATGTCGATCGCTCTGGACCACCTCGTCGCGACCGAAAAATACTCGCCCTATCGCTTGTTCACTGCCGAGCGCTGGGCAGAATTTCGCGCCGACACGCCCCTCACGCTGACCGAGGATGAAGTCCGCCGGCTGCGTTCGCTGAACGACCCGATCGATCTCGACGAGGTGCGGCGCATCTATCTGTCGATGTCGCGCCTGCTTTACGCGCATGTCGAGGCAACGCAGCTTCTCTATCGCCAGCGGCAGCTGTTCTTTGGCGCCAATGGCTCGGTGAAGACGCCCTTCATTATCGGCATCGCCGGGTCCGTGGCGGTCGGCAAGTCGACCACCGCGCGCGTGCTCAAGGAGCTCCTGCAGCGCTGGCCGACGAGCCCGAAGGTTGACCTCGTCACCACCGACGGCTTCCTGCTGCCCAACGATGTTCTGCGCCGCGAAAATCTGATGGAGCGCAAGGGCTTCCCGGAGAGCTACGACGTCGGCGCCCTTCTGCGCTTCCTTTCGGCCATCAAGTCGGGCGAGCGCGACGTCAAGGCGCCGCTCTACTCGCACCTGACCTATGACGTGCTTCCCGGTGCCTACGTCACCATCGACCGGCCCGACATCCTGATCTTCGAAGGCATCAACGTCCTGCAGACGCGCGAACTCCCGAAGGACGGCAAGTTCGTGCCGTTCATCTCCGACTTCTTCGACTTCTCGATCTACATCGATGCGCCGGAGGAGCTGGTCCACGAGTGGTACATCGACCGTTTCATGCGACTGCGCGAGACGGCATTTCGCAACCCGGAATCCTTCTTCCATCGCTATTCGCAGCTGTCGGAAGACGCCGCGCTGGCAATTGCCGAGAGCCTCTGGACCAACATCAACCTCAAGAACCTGCGCGAGAACATCCTGCCCACCCGCCCGCGCGCTGACCTCGTTCTGCGCAAAGGCGCAGATCATCTGGTCGAGGAAGTGGCACTGCGGAAGTTGTAGGCCGGCTGATTAAGAAAAACTTTATCCCCGTATGAACTACATGGAGCAATAGGAGGGGCTCCATGTCAAAGCTGGTTGCGGTAAGACGCGAGTTTGCGATCGGCGGCGTTATATTAACCGTCGCGCTGTCATACCTCTCGATGATCCCCATTCTTCATGCAGCCAATATGTCGATCGACTTCGCGTCAATACGCGATTTCGCTCTTGTTCTCAGCATGGGTTTGCCATTCATCGCCTATGCATGTTGGCGGAGAATGGTTTTCATTCCCGAAGCGCTGACCTGCTTCACTGCCATCCTCGCCCTTTGCGTCCCCGTCATCGTGTGGACCTATGCGGCGATGCGGCTGAACATGCCCCTTGCCGATGCTCAGCTGGTGGCAATGGATGAGGCCCTGGGCTTCGACTGGCGCAGGTTCATCGAGTTCGTGGACGGCTGGCCCGCGTTGGCGAACCTTCTGGCGGAAGCATACTCCTCCTTTTTCCTGCAGCTTCTCCTCGTTCCAGCGGTGCTGGCTCTATTTGGTCGCCCTCAACGGGCGTGCACCATGGTTGTGGCCTATTGCCTCCTTTGCCTGATCTCCAGCATCGTCTTTATCTGGTATCCGGCTCTGGGCACTTACGTCGTCTATGGCGTCAGCCAGGAACAATTGCAGGCCATCAATGCAAAGTTCGGGTTCGTGTTCCTGGAGCAGTTTCACGCCGTCAGGCAGCCCGGCCCTTTCGTGATCAAATTTCACGAGGCTGCGGGCATCGTAACTTTCCCTTCGGTACATGCTGCCGTGGCTGCCTTGTGCGCGTGGGCGTGCTGGGACCTTCGCTGGCTGCGCGTCCCGGCACTGCTGCTGAATGTGGCAATGGCTGTCTCGGCGATTTCCCACGCAAACCACTACCTCGTGGATGTGATAGCCGGCATCGGGATCGCCGGTCTGTCGATCAGTATCGCGACGGCGATCTTCTATAGGCGCATCGCCGCGCGCGCCTGGTCGCCTTTCGACGTATTGGTCACACCTTCCTCACCCGCCTCAACGTCAAATTGATCCGACCGCCGTTCTTCAGCAGCGTCGAGGTGGCGGGATAGATGCGGTCGACGCCGTGGAAGGCGAGGCGGCCTTCGCCGCCGAGGACGACGATGTCGCCGCTTCGAAGGCGGAAGGAGACCGTGCGGCCGGAGCGGGTGGTTTCGCCGACGCGAAACAGGCAGTCATCGCCAAGTGAAACCGACAGAACGGGTGCCGCTAGATCCTGCTCGTCGCGGTCCTGATGCAGGCCCATGCGCGCGTTGGGCTCGTAGAAGTTGACGAGGCAGGCCTCCGGCTCGTGTGGGTATTGCGCGATCTCGCGCCAGATATCGAGCAGCATGGCGGGGATCGGCGGCCAAGGAGCGCCGGTGACGGGGTGATGCGGCTGGTAGCGGTAGCCGCCTTCCTTGTCGGTGACCCAACCGAGCGCGCCGCAATTGGTCATCCGTACGCTCATCGGCTTGCCGGTGCGCGGCATGGTCGGCACGTAGAGCGGCGCGGCCTTGACGACGGCGCGGATCTCCTCGAGCAGCTTTTCCTGCTGCGGCCGGTCGAGATAGCCGGGAATGTGGCGCACGCCGCGCGGCAGAACCTGCACCATCATCGCGCCTCGGGATGGCGCCCGGCAGCGCTTTGCGCCGGGCGCACCAAGAAAATTAGTCGAGCGGCGGGATGCGCAGCACCTGGCCCGGATAGATCTTGTCCGGATGCGTCAGCATCGGCGTGTTTGCCTCGAAGATCAGCGTGTGCTTGGCGCCCTTGCCCTTGCCGTAGTGCGCCTCGGCGATCTTCCAAAGGTTGTCGCCCTTCTTGACGGTGTAGAAGACCGGCTCCTTCTCGGCCTTGTCCGGAGCTTCCTCCACCTCGACCTTGGTTTCCACCTCGGCGATGCCGATCGTGTTGCCGACAGCGACGATCGCCTTTTCCAGCGTAGCCTGATCCGCGACCTTGCCCTTCAGCACCGCCTTGTTGCCGACGATCTCGATCTTGACGTCCTCGGTGCCGAGCTTGTGCGAAGCGAGCTCCTGCTCGATCGCGTCGACCTTCGGCTCTTCCTCATCGTCACCGAAACCGAGCTTCTTGCCGATGGACTTTGCGAAACTGAACAGACCCATACCGCCTCTCCTTGCGCTGGTAGTTGATGCTTACGCCCCCATGCGAGTTGTCGCATCGGAAATTGCAAATGGGAAGCATCAATCAGTCGGCAGCAACCTTGCCGCGCATCTTCTTGATGCTGGAGCGCCCGGCCTTTTCCTTGAGACGTCTTTCGACCGCGCCCTTCGACGGCTTGGTCTTCTTGCGCGGCTTCGGTGGCGGCTCGGCGGCTTTGGCGAGAATTTCGATCAGCCGGGCGCGCGCGTCGGCGCGGTTCTGTTCCTGGGTGCGGAAGCGCGAGGCCTCGATGACGATGACGCCATCCTTGGTGGCACGATAGCCGGCGAACTTGATTGCGCGCTCGCGGACGCGCTCTGAAAGGCCGGGAGAGGAGGCGGCATCGAAGCGCAGCTGAACTGCGGTGGCCACCTTGTTGACGTTCTGGCCGCCGGGACCGGACGAGCGGATGAAGTTTTCCTCCAGCTCGTCCTCGCTGATGACGGCCCCGGGGCCGATTCTGATCGTCTTATCCATTTCGGGCCGTTCCATGCACCGGGCGAACCTCTCCTAGATAGAGTAGCCCGGTGCCGGACGAAACCCGCAGGGAAGGAGTTGCTTAGAACTCTTCCCAGTCGTCCTCCTCGCTGGCGGCGAGGAGCGCGGCAGCCGATGRACCACCGCCGGCGACCATCCGTGCAGGCTCTGCCCGCGGCTCAGCCGATGCAGCGTGGGAAGAAGGCCGCGCCGGCGCACGGCCGCGCGTAGCAACCGGCTGGACGTAGTCCCGATCGTTGCCGAGCTTGAACTGGGCGAGGAGGTCCTGAAGCGCCGATGCCTCTGCCGCGAGCTTGTGGCTGGCGGCAGTCGTCTCCTCCACCATGGCCGCGTTCTGCTGCGTGCCCTGGTCGATGCGGTTGACGGCGATGTTGATCTCCGAAAGGCCGGTTGCCTGCTCGCGTGCTGCCTCGACGATCGCGGTGACGTTCGTGCTGATTTCTTGCACTTCGGCAACGATCGTCGCCAGCGCCTTGCCTGCCTCGCCGACGAGCGAGACGCCCGAGCGGACGTGTTCGCCCGACTGGCTGATCAGCGCGTTGATCTCCTTTGCGGCATTGGCCGAGCGCTGCGCAAGCTCGCGCACTTCCTGAGCAACGACCGCGAAGCCGCGGCCGGCGTCGCCCGCACGTGCGGCCTCGATGCCGGCGTTGAGGGCAAGCAGGCTGATCTGGAAGGCGATCTCGTCGATGACCCCGATGATGTTGCTGATCTCGTCGGAGGACGCGGCGATGCGGTCCATGGCGGCGATGGCATCCTGCACGATCACGCCCGATCGTTCCGCGCCTTCCCGGGTATGGGAGACGAGCATGCCTGCCTCTTCGGCGCGGCGGCTGGAGTCCTGAACGGTTGCGACCATCTGCTCGAGTGCAGCAGCCGTTTGTTCAACCGAAGCAGCCTGCTGCTCGGTACGCGTCGACAGATCATCGGCGGCCTGGCGGATTTCCTCGGAGCCGGCGTGGATGGCCGTGGCGTTTTCGCCAACCGCGGCAAGGGCAGCGCGCAGCTTTGCGACCGAGTTGTTGAAGTCGTGGCGCAGCTGCTCCATCGACTCCGTGAACGGTTCGTCGATGCTCTGGGTCACGTCGCCGTCGGCGAGCCTGCTGAGGCCCTCTGCCAGGCGATGGACGGCATCCTGCAGCATCTGTGCCTGCTGAACCTTCTCCGCATTCTCCCGCGCCTCGCGCTCGAGGGCGGCGCGCTGGCGTGCTTCCTCGGCCTCGCGCTCCTCGCGGACGCGGCGGATGGTGTTTTCGCGGAACCGTTCGAAGGCGGTGGCGATTTCGCCGATCTCGTCGCGGCGGCCGAGGCCCGGGACCTGGATGTCGAGCGCGCCATCGGCAAGCTCACGCATCGAGCGCGCGGTCAGGGTGATCGGCCGTGCAACCGAGCGCCACGACAGGAAGCCGGCGGCCGCGATCAGGACCAGCAGGGTGCCGATGACCACGATCAACAGCTGCCGGATGGTCTCCGAGGTCGCCGCCTGCTGCTGGGCAACTTCCTCGCGGATCTTCTCGACCTCGGTGTGGATGCGGGCAAAGATCGGCTGGACCTGCGTGAAGGAGCTCGCAACGTCCCTCTGCAGCACGACGCTGAGCGCTGCTTCGCGAGCGAAGTTCTGGAAGATCTTTTCGTAGGTATCGAGCGTCGACATCGCGGCGGCGTGCGCCTCGGGTGAGCCGAACAGGCTTGCGGGCCGCTTGCGCAGCTGCTCCATCGCCTTGTTGAGCAACTTCTCGTTTTCGCTGGTTGGGTTCAGGATGAAGTTGCGCTCGTTCAGGAAGATTTCCGTCGCATCGAGCTTCAGCTGGGTTAGCGGCACGCGCTGGAGCTTCTCGGCGAGGTAGCCGCCGGCGGTGCGCAGGCCGCGCTGCAGGCCCTGGTCCGGGCTGAGGCCAAGCCGCTTGTAGGTATTGGCGGCAAGCGCGAAGGCAGCCTCATAGTCCTTGAAGACATCCATCAGGCGGCCAGGCTGCGGGAAGTTGCGCCCCTCATGCGTGGCGATGACCGCCTCGATCTCCTTGATCTCGCCCCTGAGCTCGTCGACTTTGCGCTTGTGCTCCTTCAGCACCTCTTCCTTCTTGTTCAGGAAGAAATCCTTTTCGAGACCCTGTAGATGGATGAAGTTCCTCTGCAGCTGGTCGGCGAGAGCCTCCATGGCGCGCGCTTCCGCTTCGGTCTGCTCGAGCGCATTCAGGGCGTAGCGCTCGTACACGAACATCCCTGTGACGGCGAGCATGCCAAGTACGCCCGCAGCCGCGATAAGCCCGATGCGATGGGAAATACGAAGTGACGGCAACTTCATGCGAGAACCCACGACGCACATCCTGCCCGGCCAAAATGGGCAAATGCGCTCTGAATGAACCTGATGGAAATGCCGGACCGGCTGAGGGAAGACGTCATGTCCCTCGCCGAAGCAAGGCCCCCGGCGCAACAGGAGCGTGAGAACTGTTAAGGCTGACTTAACGTCATCGCCTGCGTATACATTTTGCCGGATGGTCTGCGCAGAAACAAAAGAGGCCCGTGCGTAAACACGGGCCTCTCCTGATCAAATTGTGTGCCGTTGCCTATTCGGCAGCCTCGACGATGCGTGGCGCAGCCTCGAGCGTGGTCGCATCGACATGGGCCTCGAACTTGGCGAAGTTGTCGATGAACATGCCGACGAGCTTACGGGCCTGCGCGTCATAGCCGGCCTTGTCGGCCCAGGTCGAACGCGGGTCGAGGATCGAGCTGTCGACGCCCGGGACCTCGACCGGAACCTCGAAGCCGAAGTTCGGGTCGATGCGGAACTCGGCGTTGTTGAGCGAGCCGTCGAGGGCCGCGGTTAGCAGCGCGCGGGTCGCTTTGATCGGCATGCGCTTGCCAACGCCGTAGGCGCCGCCGGTCCAGCCAGTGTTGACCAGCCAGCAGGTCACGCCGTGCTTGGCGATCAGCTCCTTGAGCAGGTTGCCGTATTCCGACGGATGGCGCGGCATGAACGGCGCGCCGAAGCAGGTCGAGAATGTCGCTTCCGGCTCGGTGACGCCCTTCTCGGTGCCGGCGACCTTGGCGGTGTAGCCGGACAGGAAGTGGTACATCGCCTGTGCCGGGGTGAGGCGCGCGATCGGCGGCATCACGCCGAAGGCGTCGGCGGTCAGCATGATGATGTTCTTCGGATGACCTGCTTGGCCCGTCTCGCTCGCGTTCGGAATGAAGTCGAGCGGGTAGGCGCAGCGGGTGTTTTCGGTCAGCGAGCCGTCATCGAAGTCCGGGACGCGGTTCTCGTCGAGAACGACATTCTCGAGCACCGTGCCGAAGCGGCGGGTGGTGGCGAAGATCTCCGGCTCTGCCTCGGCCGACAGCTTGATCGTCTTGGCGTAGCAGCCGCCCTCGAAGTTGAAGATGCCGTTCTCGCCCCAGCCGTGCTCGTCGTCGCCGATGAGCGTGCGCTTCGGATCGGCGGAAAGCGTCGTCTTGCCGGTGCCCGACAGGCCGAAGAACACGGCCGCGTCGCCAGCCGGGCCGACATTGGCCGAGCAGTGCATCGGCATCACGCCCTTCGCCGGCAGCAGGTAGTTTAGCGCGGTGAAGACCGACTTCTTCATCTCGCCGGCATAGGAGGTGCCGCCGATCAGGACGAGCATGCGAGAGAAGTCGATGGCGATGACCGTTTCGGTGCGGGTGCCGTGGCGGGCCGGATCGGCCTTGAACGACGGCAGGTCTATGATGGTCATCTTCTGCTGATAGGACGCCAGCGCCTCGCGGGCGGGGCGGATCAGCAGGTTGCGGATGAACATCGAGTGCCATGCGTACTCGGTGATGACGCGGGTCGGCAGGCTGTTGGACTCGTCAGCGCCGCCAACGAGGTCCTGGACGTAAAGGTCCATGCCCTGTGCGTGCTTAAGGAAGTCCTCGTAGAGCACCTGGAAGTGGTCGGGGCTGAGCGGCTTGTTGTTGTCCCACCAGACATGCGGCTCGGTGGATGCGTCGCGCACCACGAACTTGTCCTTGGGCGAACGACCGGTGTGCTGGCCGGTATAGGCAACGAGCGCGCCATGCGCGGTCAGCTTTGCCTCGCCGCGGCGCAGTGCATGTTCGACAAGCTCGGCTGGGCCGAGATTGTAGTAGACGTTGCCCGAAGTCGTCAGACCGCAGGTCTCAATCCCATTGTTAGGATTGCGAAGGCCAGTTTCCGTCATCCTCACCACCAAAGAACGGAGCAACACAAAAGCGACGCCTGGTGATGACGTTGCGTCCCCGACCAGAAGCCTTGCTGGCCTCAAAACAGAAAAAATCAGCAATATCAAATCATTAATCGATTTAAAAAAATTCAAAGATTTTTAAATCGGTTGTATCGGCGTGAATCCGCGGCGAGGGCGTGACCGAATGTGGAAAAGGAAGGCGCAGCATCCCTATTTGGGAGGAGGGCGGCTTGCTGACGCAACTGGACGCGCGGGGGTGGCCGTGCCACAATTTGTACCTAATTTGTCCGCCAAGTGCCGCAACTTGCAGCAGCAGGAAGGACACCCGCTTATGAGGGAGACGCTTGATATGGCAACGATCGCGCTCGTCGACGACGACCGGAACATCCTCACCTCCGTCTCCATCGCGCTTGAGTCCGAGGGATATCGCGTCGAGACCTATACGGATGGTGCCTCCGCTCTGGAGGGTTTGATGGCCCGCCCGCCGAACCTTGCGATCTTCGATATCAAGATGCCGCGCATGGATGGCATGGAGCTGCTGCGCCGCCTGCGCCAGAAGAGTGACATCCCCGTCATCTTCCTGACTTCGAAAGACGATGAGATCGACGAACTGTTCGGTCTGAAGATGGGCGCGGACGACTTCATCCGTAAGCCGTTCTCGCAGCGCCTGCTGGTTGAGCGCGTGCGTGCCGTGCTGCGCCGGGCAAGCGCCCGGGACGTCAACGCCAAGGCGCCCGGCCAGCCGTCGCGTTCGCTCGAGCGCGGCCAGCTTGTCATGGACCAGGAGCGCCACACCTGCACCTGGAAGGGCGAGCCCGTCACGCTGACGGTGACCGAGTTCCTTATCCTGCATGCGCTGGCGCAGCGCCCGGGCGTGGTGAAGAGCCGCGACGCGCTGATGGACGCGGCCTATGACGAGCAGGTCTATGTCGACGACCGCACGATCGACAGCCACATCAAGCGCCTGCGCAAGAAGTTCAAGGCGGTTGACGAAACCTTCGACATGATCGAAACGCTTTACGGGGTAGGCTACCGCTTCCGCGAGGCGTGAAAGCCCGAAGGAAAGCATGACGGATACCAGCAGAACAGGACCGGCGTCGGCGCGCGCCGGAACGACGGGCGGTTTCAGGAGATGGGGCCGGCTGCTGCCCTTCCGCCGCGTGCTGGGCCATTATGTCTTTTCCAGCCTGACGCGCCGCATTCTGTTCCTCAATCTTGCCGCGCTCTGCGTGATGGTTGTGGGCATTCTCTACATCAACCAGTTCCGCGACGGCCTGGTGCAGGCACGCATCGACAGCCTAATGACGCAGGGCGAAATCATCGCCGGCGCGATTGCCGCGTCGGCGACGGTGGAGACCGACGCGATCACCATCGACCCGGAAAAGCTGCTTGAGCTGCAGGCGGGCGAAAGCCTGCCGCCGGGCACCAACAATCTGGACCTGCAGTTTCCGATCAATCCCGAGCGTGTCGCGCCGGTCCTGCGCCGGCTGATTTCGCCGACGCTGACGCGTGCGCGCATCTTCGACCGTGACGCCTCGCTCCTCCTCGACTCCCGCCACCTTTATTCGCGCGGCCAGATCCTGCGCTACAGCCTGCCGCCGGTGGCGGACGAGGAAGTTGGCGTCCTCAAGCGCATCGAGAAGTTCATCATCGGCCTGTTCCAGCGCTCCAACCTGCCCGTCTATCACGAGCAGCCGGGCGGGAGCGGCACCGCCTATCCGGAAGTGATGAGCGCGCTGCAGGGCAGTGCCGCGACCATGGTGCGCGTCAGCGAACAGGGCGAGCAGATCGTCTCGGTCGCGGTCCCTATCCAGCGCTTCCGTGCCGTCCTTGGCGCGCTGATGCTGTCGACCCAGGGCGGCGACATCGACAAGATCGTTGCGGCCGAGCGCAGCGCGATCCTGCGGGTGTTCGGCGTTGCGGCGCTGGTCGTGACCATCCTCTCGATGCTGCTCGCATCGACCATCGCCAATCCGAGCCGTTCGCGTGCGGCGCGGCGTCAAGAACCGCGAGGAAATACCAGACTTCTCCGACCGCCAGGACGAGATCGGCAACCTTTCCGTCGCGCTGCGCGACATGACCAATGCCCTCTACGCGCGCATCGAGGCGATCGAGAGCTTTGCTGCCGACGTTTCGCATGAGCTCAAGAACCCGCTGACGTCCCTGCGCAGCGCGGTCGAGACCCTGCCGCTTGCCAAGAACGAGCAATCGCGCGCACGGCTGATGGAAGTCATCCAGCACGACGTGCGCCGCCTCGACCGGCTGATTACCGACATTTCCGACGCCTCGCGCCTTGATGCCGAGCTTGCCCGCGAGGACGCTTCCCGAGTCGAGCTCCTCAAGCTGATCAACGACATCGCCAGCGCCTCGCGCGAGGCAGGCCGCAACCGCAAGGCGGTCGACATTCAGGTCAAGACGCAGAAGAAGGGCCAGAACGGCCGTGACTTCTATGTTTCCGGCCACGACCTTCGCCTTGGCCAGGTCTTCACCAACCTGATCGAGAACGCCCGCTCCTTCGTGCCGGATGATACCGGCCGCATTACGGTGACGCTTGCGCGCCATGGCCGTCACGTCGTCGTCACCGTCGACGATAACGGTCCCGGCATCCGCGCCGAGAACATCGACCGCATTTTTGAGCGCTTCTACACCGACCGGCCGTCCAACGAGGCGTTCGGCCAGAATTCGGGTCTCGGCCTGTCGATCAGCCGTCAGATCATCGAGGCGCATGGCGGCCGCCTGACAGCGGAAAATCGTGCTGGTTCCAAGCCCGGCGAGATTGCCGGCGCACGCTTCATCGTCACCCTGCCGGCTGAAGCCTGATGCCGGCGAAGAACCATCATGCGACGGTCGTGGTGGTGGGGTCGAAGGGTGTTTTGCTCCGGGGCCCGTCCGGTGCCGGCAAGTCGGAACTGGCGCTGGCGCTTCTGCAACAGGCGAAGGCGGAGGGAATGTTCGCCATTCTCGTTGCCGATGACCAGGTCTTTTTGAGTGAGCACGCCGGGCGTCTCGTCGCCCGCGCCCCGGAGGCGATCGCGGGTCTGGTCGAAATCCGCGGGCTCGGCCCTGTTGGCATCAGCCATGAGCCTGCGGCGGTCATCGACCTGATTGCCGACCTCGTCCCCGAACCGCCCCGTTACCAGGAGCCGGCAGCCGATACCATCGAACGCGTGACCCTGCCGAGGTTCGAGGTTGCGGGGCGCAACCTTCCGCAGGCGACCCACGTCCTGCTTTCGCTGCTGCGCGGAGCGCGGTTTTCCACAACTAGCAGTTTAGTTAAACAGCCATTTCTACCATCTGTTAGTATTTCCAGTGGTAGTCATTAGCGCGTGGACCGGTAGCTCAGCGGCAGAGCAGGCGAGTTGTAATCGTCAGCGCGGAAGGTTCAACTCCTTCCCTGGTCCTCCACTCTTCGTCAGATGACGTTCAGCTCGCGGAATGGCCGCTCCTCCACGATGCGCTGGTAGCCGAAGGTGCTGCAGTCGATCGTCTTGTAGCTGCCGTGGATGATGAGCTCCGCGAGCGCCTTGCCTACCGCCGGCGCCTGCTGCAGACCGTGGCCGGAGAAGCCATTGGCGAAGATGAAGTTCGACAACTCCGGATGCGGGCCGATCACCGCGTTCTGGTCGAGCGTGTTGTAGTCGTAGTGCCCGGCCCAGGCGCGGGTGAGCTTGATTGCCTCGAAAGACGGAACGCGGTTGGCGAGCGCGGGCCACACGACCTCCTCGAACAGGTCCCAGGCCGGCTCGAAATCGTTGGGATCGGCCGCAAGCTCGTCGTGCTCGTGTTCGGCCCCGCCGGCGATATAGACCGAGCCCTCCGGGCGCACCCAGACGCCGCCCGGATCGACCATCAGCGGCATGTCGTCATAGATGTCCCGTGCCTCGAAGACGAAGATCGTGCGCTTGCGCGGTTCGACCGGCAGATTGATGTCGGCGAGCGCCGACACCTTGCCGGCATTCGGCCCGGCCGCGTTGATGACGCGCCTGGTTTCGATGCGGCCGCCCTCGGCCAGCGTGACGGAGACGATGCGGTCGCCCTTGCGCTCGATGGCGATGACTTCGTCCTTGATCAGGTCGACATTCTTGCTGCGCAGCGCCTTGCGGATGAGGCCGAGCAGGGCGTGCGCGTCAAACCAGCCTTCGCCTGAGCGGCCATAGGTGCCGGCGGTGATGCCTTCGGTAGAAAGCCAGGAGAAGCGCTGGCGCAGCTCGTCCGGTTTCTCCAGCACCACGTCGGCGCCCTCGTGGATCTGCACGGCGTAGTTCGCCTCGAGGATCGGCAAACCCTCGTCACCGGCAAGGATCAGATATCCCTTCTCGCGAAAGCCGATGTCCGCATCATCGCCAAAGCGCTGCTTGAGGTTGCGGAACAGGTCGAGCGTGAAGCGCGACAGGCGGATGTTTTCGGGGATCGAGAACTGCTGGCGGATGGAGGCAGCTGAGAGGGTGGTCGAGGAGCCGGTGAACTGCGGGTCGCGTTCGATCACCGCAATCGAGCCGGTAAAACCTTCCTCGCGCAGAAAATAAGCCGCGGATGCCCCCATGATAGCGCCGCCAATAATGACGATATCGTAGCCCGCCATGTCGCACCTTTCGAATGTGATACTTGCAGCTGCAAGGAATCAGCTTCGTTTGGCAGCCGCAAGAGGCAAGCTGAGGCAAAGCTGGTGCTTGCGCCGGAGAATCTGTTGCGCCAGAAAGCTTACATGACCGCACAGCCCTTTCGCCGCCGCCGCTCGGTTCTCTACGTGCCTGCCCTCAACGAGCGGGCGCTGGCCAAGCTTCCCGGCCTTGCTTGCGACGCCGTCGTCATCGACCTTGAGGACTCGGTCGCGCCCGCGCGCAAGGATGAGGCGCGGCAGGCGCTGAAAGCGTTTCTCGCCGCGCACGAGGATGACGGCAAGGAGATCGTCGTGCGCATCAATGCGCTGTCGACCGAGTGGGGCAGGGACGACCTTGCAGCCGCGCTTGCCTGCAACCCTGACGCGATCCTGATCCCGAAGGTCGAAACCGCACGCGACGTTCTTGAGGTCAACGATCTGCTCGATCAGGCGGGTGCCGATCCCGAGCTGCAGCTATGGGCAATGGTCGAGACGCCGCGCGCTGTGGTCGAGATCGCCGCGATCGCTTCACTTGGCCGTGACAAGGGCGCGCGCCTTTCCTGCCTTGTCGCCGGCACCAACGATCTCGTCAAGGACACCGGCATTCGTGCTACGCCCGACCGGCGCTGGCTGGTGCCGTGGCTGATGCAGATGGTGCTGGCCGCGCGTGCGGGCGGCGTCGACATCCTCGACGGCGTCAGCAATGACTTTTCCAACCTCGAAGCCTTCGCGGCCGAGTGCGCGCAGGGACGCGACATGGGCTTCGACGGCAAGACGCTGATCCATCCGGCGCAAATCGCGCCGGCCAACCAGGCCTTCTCGCCGGCCGAAGACGGGGTCGCGGAGGCGCTGGCCATCCGCGAGGCATTCGCCCTGCCGGAAAACCAGGCGAAAGGCGTCATCTCGATCAACGGCAAGATGGTGGAGCGTCTCCACCTCCAGCAGGCAGAGCGCCTGCTGGCCAAGGCCGGCCTTTAGACAGGAGATTTCATGAAACTCTACCGCTTCCTCACCGGACCGGACGACTCCAGCTTCTGCCACAAGGTGTCGCTGGCGCTCAGCAAGGGCTGGCACCTGCACGGCTCACCCACCTACGCCTTCGATCCGGAAACTAAGACGATGCGCTGCGGCCAGGCCGTGGTGAAGGAAGTTCACGGCAAGGATTACGATCCTGAAATGAAGCTCGGCGAGCAGTAGGGCTCGCTCTTCTCAGAGGGCGCCAGCGCGCCCTCAGCTCTGGCTTTCCTCGATCCGCGCCATGTCGTCGTCGGAAAGTCCGAAATGGTGGCCGATCTCGTGGATCAGCACATGGGCGACGATGTCGCCCAGCGTTTCCTCGTTTTCAGCCCAGTAGTCGAGGATCGCGCGCCGGTAGAGGGTGATCCGGTTCGGGCCTTCGCCCGTTGATGGGTTCCAGCGTTCCGCGATCCCGCGGCCCTCGAACAGTCCCAGCAGGTCGAACGGCGTTTCCAGCGCCAGATCGTCCATGATCTCTTCGCTCGGAAACTCGGCAACCTGAATGATGATCTCGCCGGTCAGCTTCCTGAAGTCCTGGGGAAGATGCGCGTAGATGTCCATCGCCAGAAGTTCGAACTCTTCCAGCGAAGGCGAGAGCTGATCGCTCCAGTCTCGGGTCTTGAAAATGCGGGCCATGCTTGTTCCTTTGGCCGCCATATAGACCGTTCAGGGGGGACTTTCGACCCCTGACACGGAATCATGACTCAAGAAGATGGTTGGGGGTCAGCTCTGCAGGCAGGCCGCGCAGGTGCCGCGCAGCTCGATAATCGTCTTCTCGGCCTTGAAGCTGTTGTCGCGCGCCCAGGAGCCAAGGCGGTTCTCGACGACATCGTCAGCGAACTCATCAACCTTGCCGCATTCGCTGCAGATCGCGAAGGCGATCATACCCTGCTTGTGGCAGTTGGGGTGCGCGCAGGCAACGAACGCATTGAGCGATTCAAGCCGGTGGACGAGGCCGGCTCCGAGCAGCTTTTCGAGCGCGCGGTAAACCTGCAGCGGCGCGCGAAAACCATTGTCCCGCAGCCGGTCGAGGATCGTGTAGGCGGAAAGCGGACCGTCGGCCTTCTCCAGCGTGTCGAGCACGAGCGACTGGTTGCGGGTAAGTTCGTGATGGTGGTGATGGTGTTCGCTGGTCATGATGCCGATCGCCCCGTCTCGCCGCGCCTAGCATAGAAAATCATCGTCAGGAGGAACAGGCCAAGTGCCGCGACCACGATCGAAGGCCCGGACGGCGTGTCGAATTTCAGCGATCCGAACAGCCCGCCGGTAACCGCCAGCGCGCCGATGATCGAGGCGAGCACCGCCATCTGCTCCGGCGTGACCGCAAGGCGGCGCGCGGTGGCTGCGGGAATGATCATCAGCGATGTGATGAGCAGCACGCCGACCAGCTTCATGGCGATCGCAATCACCAGCGCCATCAGCAGCATGAAGATCAGCCGCGTGCGCTCGGGCGCCATGTCTTCGGCAAGGGCGATCTCGTCGCTGACCGTTGCTGCCAGCATCGGCCGCCACAGCCAGGCGAGGATGCCAAGCACGGCCGCGCCGCCCGCCCAGATGAAGGCAATGTCGGTCTTCGACACTGCAAGGATGTCGCCGAACAGGAAGCTCATCAGGTCGACACGCACCCAGCTCATGAAGGCGATGATGACGAGGCCGAGCGCGAGCGCCGAATGCGAGAGGATGCCGAGCAGTGCGTCAGCCGATAGCCCGCCACGCTTCTGCAGCCCGATCAGCGCCAGCGACACGAGTGCGGCAATGATGAAGACGCCAACGGTGAGGTCGATCTCGAGCAGGAAGGCGAGTGCGATGCCGAGCAGCGCCGAATGGGCCATCGTGTCGCCGAAATAGGCCATCCGCCGCCAAACGATGAAGCAGCCGAGCGGGCCAGCGGTGAGGGCAAGCCCGATGCCGGCGACGAGCGCGCGGGTAAAGAAATCATCGAGCATGGCTGCCGCTGCCCTCCGGATGCACGTGGTCGTGATCGTGATGATGGTGATGATGATCGTGCCCGTCGCCATGGTGGTGATGGTGCCCGTCATCGGGATGGCAATGGTCGGTGATCGACCCGTCCTGATGCAGCACCCGCCCATCCGGCAGGTGGGTGTGGTCATGGTTGTGCCGGTAGAGCGCGAGCGCTCCTTCCGCCCGCGCCCCGAAGAGCCGCATATATTCCGGGCTGGTGACGACCGAGTGCGGCGTGCCGCGGCAGCAGACATGGCCGTTGAGGCAGACCACCGTGTCGGTCGCCGCCATCACGACATGCAAATCGTGGGAGATGAGGAGGATACCGCAGCCGGTCTCGTCGCGAATGCGCCCAATCAATTCGTAGAGGGCAATCTCGCCGGAAAAGTCGACGCCCTGCACCGGCTCGYCCAGCACCAAAAGGTCCGGCTTGCCGAGCATGGCTCGGGCGAGCAGCGTGCGCTGGAACTCGCCCCCGGAAAGTGCCTGCACCTGCGCGTTGGCAAGATGCGCGGCGCCGACCGCATCGAGGGCTGCATCGATCGCGGCCTGCGAATGCGGCTGCGTCAGCGTCATCAGCCGGCGCACGGTGAGCGGCAGCGTCCAGTCGATTGCGAGCTTCTGCGGCACGTAGCCCACTTTCAGGCCGGGATGGCGGAAGACGGTGCCTTCCGAGGGTTTTAGCACGCCGATCGCGGTGCGCGCAGTGGTGCTTTTTCCCGAACCGTTCGGCCCGATCAGGGTGACGATCTCGCCGCGCGAGATCGACAGATCGACGCCGCGCACCAGCCAGCGGCCGTCGCGCTCGACGCCCACTCCCTCAAGCCGCACGAGCGGCCCATGCGGCGAATGATGATCGCGTAGCTGCATTCGCGTTTCCGATCCCCGGGTTGCCAAAGGCGTATCGCACACGTTATACCGTTTCGCAATGTAATACCATTACATGACTTGAGAGGAAACCCTGCATGGCAAACCACCTTCGCTCCCTGCTCATCGCTTCGGCTGCGCTTGTCACGGCTTCGCCCGCCTTCGCGCTCGACGTGGTTGCGTCGATCAAGCCGGTGCATTCGCTGGTGACGGCGGTGATGGAAGGCGTCGGCGAGCCGGCACTGATCGTATCCGACAGCGGCTCGGAACACGTCCACTCGCTGCGCCCGTCTGATGCCCAGGCCCTTCAAAACGCCGACGTCGTCTTCTGGATTGGCGAGGGGATGGAGACCTATCTGGTTTCGCCACTCGGCACCCTGTCGTCCGATGCGAAGGTTGTTGCGCTGGCTGACACCGACGGCCTCGAAAAGCTGCCGGTGCGCGAAGGCGGGCCGTTCGAGGCGCATGAACACGATCATGACGGTCACAAAGACGGGCACGAACACGAGGAAGGGCACGATCACTCGCATAGCGACCATCACCATGACACCGGTCATGCGCACGAGGAGGGACACCATGACCTCCACTTCTGGCTCGATCCGCTGAACGCGAAGGTTCTGGTCCAGAAAATAGAGACTGTCCTCAGCGAGGCCGATCCGGAAAACCGCGCCGCCTATGCCGAGAACGCGCGTCGCTATGGCGAGCGGCTCGACCAGCTGGTGGCGGAAGTCGGCAAGGAGCTGCAAGGTGTCAGCGAAAAGCCGTCGATCGTCTTTCACGACGCCTACCAGTATTTCGAACACCGTTTCGATGTGAACGTCGCCGGCTCGATCACAGTCAGCCCGGAAGTCATGCCGGGTGCGCAGCGCCTCAGCGAGATCACCGAGCGGGTAAGAAGCTCTGGTGCGACCTGCATCTTCGCGGAGCCGCAGTTCGAGCCGAAACTGGTAACGGTCGTGGCTGAAGAAACCGGCGCGCGCACCGGCGTGCTCGATCCGCTTGGTGCCGAACTCGCCGACGGGCCGCAGCTCTACATCGAGCTCATCCGCAACATGGCGAAGTCGTTCAAAGACTGCCTGTCCAAATGAAAACGGCTCCCGAATAGGAGCCGTCTGAAATTCGGAAGCGTGCAAGCCGGCACGCTTCCTTATTCGCAGCGCTTAGAGCGCGCGGAACTTGGCGATGATCGCGTCGCCCATCTGCGCGGTACCGATCTTGGTCATGCCTTCCGACATGATGTCCGGCGTACGCAGGCCGTCGTTCAGAACTTCCGCGATCGCCTTCTCGAGGCGGTCGGCTTCCTCGATCATGTTGAACGAGTAGCGCAGGCACATTGCGAACGAGGCGATCATCGCGATCGGGTTGGCGATGCCCTGGCCGGCAATGTCCGGAGCCGAGCCGTGCACCGGCTCGTACAGAGCCTTGCGCTTGCCCGAAACCGGGTCCGGAGCGCCAAGCGAAGCCGACGGCAGCATGCCGAGCGAACCGGTCAGCATCGCGGCAACGTCCGACAGCATGTCGCCGAACAGGTTGTCGGTAAGGATCACGTCGAACTGCTTCGGCCAGCGGACGAGCTGCATGCCGCCGGCGTCGGCCAGCATGTGGGTCAGCTCGACATCCTGATACTTGGCCTTGTGGGTCTCGGTCACGACCTCCTTCCACAGCACGCCCGACTTCATCACGTTGTGCTTTTCCATCGAGCACACCTTGTTGCCGCGCGTGCGCGCCAGCTCGAAGGCGACCGAGGCGATGCGCTCGATCTCGAACGTGTCATAGACCTGCGTGTCGACAGCGCGCTTCTGGCCGTTGCCGAGGTCCGTGATCTCCTTCGGCTCGCCGAAATAGACGCCGCCGGTCAGCTCGCGCAGGATGAGGATGTCGAGGCCCTCGACGACGTCCGGCTTGAGCGAGGAGGAAGCAGCCAGAGCCGGGTAGCAGATTGCCGGGCGCAGGTTGGCGAACAGCTCGAGGTCCTTGCGCAGGCGCAGCAGACCAGCCTCAGGGCGCACGTCATACGGCACGCCATCCCACTTCGGGCCGCCGACGGCGCCGAACAGCACGGCGTCGGCCGCCATCGCCTTGGCCATGTCTTCCTCGGAGATCGCCTTGCCATGCGCGTCGTAGGCGCTGCCGCCGACGAGGCCTTCTTCCGTCTCGAAGCCGGCGCCGAGGTCGGCATTCATTGCTGCGATCAGCTTTTTCACCTCGGTCATGGCCTCAGGGCCGATACCGTCGCCAGGAAGAAGGAGAAGTTTACGCGAAGCCATGGACGTGCCTTTCGAAAAGCGATGCATGAAGAATGCGAAGTGACGCCTTGCTAGCCGCCAGAATGCCGCTGCGCAAGGAAAAGAAGCTCAGAAACCTTGAGGAAGCAGTGCCGCCGCGGCATCGGGCCACCGGGCGCGATCGGGCCAGAACCGGGTGACGCCATCCTCTCCCATCTGGGCGATGAAGATCGCTTTCGCCGCCTTGTCGACGACGATGAAGCCGTCGGCCGAGCCGCAGGCATGCGGCACGCAACCGCGCGCCGAAAGCAGGTTGCCGGAAAGATCGGGCTGACCGGAGACAACCAGGCTGGTGACAACCGAACTCAGCTCATCGCCGAGCAGTTTCTGGGCGGCGGCGTAAATGCCGGCATTGCGGAAAAGGTCGATCGGATGGCCGATCTTGTCGAGGTCGAGTGTCTCCCAGCCGGTGCCGGGTTCCGGCGTGTAGGTCGTCGCCGCGAACGTCTTCATGCCCTCGTCGGGAGACCAAAACATCATGTCGGCGCTTTCGCCCGGCAGCAGGTAGCGGATGAAGAAGACGCCGTAGTCGCTGACCGCGACGGTGGGCGCGTCGCACTCCTCGCCCGCCTTCTGCGTCTGGAGCCTACCGTCCGCGTCCTTCCAGAGCATCAGCGTACCCGGAGAGCAGGCATTTCCGCCCGGCCCGACGCTGACGAAGGCAACCTCCGTTCCGGCCACATCGGCGATCTGGTCGATATGAACGAAATAGTCTCGCGCGAGCTCCTGCCCGTCGAAGGCGAGCACCCGGTCCATGTCCTCGGTTTCGGTGATGGTCAGCACGCCGCCAGCAAATTCCGCCCGCTCGTTTTCTTGCGCCAGCGCGGGCAGCGCGCCGAGCATGGTAACGGCAGCGAGAAGCGAACGGCTAAGCGATATCGGCATGAATTCCTCCCGGATGCTTCGCGAAATCTAGCCGCTTTCGCGGTAAGCCGGAACCGGGATGCGCGGCTCGTCAAAAGCAAAAAGGACGGGCTTGCGGCCCGTCCTTTTGAAATCGTGGTGCCCCGTGGGGCTTAGAGCCAAGGGCGGTTTTCGGCCATCTTCTGCTCGAAGGAGGCGATCGACGGAGCCTTCTCCATGGTCAGGCCGATATCGTCGAGGCCGTTCAGCAGGCAGTGACGGCGGAACTCATCGATCTGGAACTTGATCACGCCGCCGTCCGGGCCGCGGATTTCCTGCTCCTCGAGGTCGACGGTCAGCGTTGCGTTGGCGCCGCGCGAAGCGTCGTCCATCAGCTTGTCGAGTTCTTCCTGGCTGACCTTGATCGGCAGGATGCCGTTCTTGAAGCAGTTGTTGTAGAAGATGTCGGCGAACGACGTCGAGATGACGCAACGGATGCCGAAGTCGAGCAGCGCCCACGGGGCGTGCTCACGCGAGGAGCCGCAGCCGAAATTGTCGCCGGCGACCAGGATCTGCGCATTGCGGTAGGCCGGCTTGTTCAGCACGAAGTCCGGGTTTTCCGAGCCATCCTCGTTGAAGCGCATCTCGGCGAACAGGCCGACGCTGAGACCCGTGCGCTTGATCGTCTTCAGGTAATCCTTCGGGATGATCATGTCGGTGTCGATATTGACGATGGGCAGCGGCGCGGCAACGCCCGTCAGCTTCGTAAACTTGTCCATGGTCCTGCCTGTCTCTCGGCCTCGGAAATCTTTCCGCCTCGCTTTACACATAAAGCTGCGAATTTCAAAGCCGTGTCGTAACGCCCGGTACACTTAGCCGCCGAATGGCGGAAATCGCCACTTTGAGCCGATGAGCGCATCTTGCAGTCGACACAATATCAGGAAACCTTTTAAACAATGCTCGTCCGGCTCTCTGGGAGGTGGAGTTCGGACCGGTTGACCGGCTGGCGAGGGAGTAGCGCTGGCTTGCGGCATCGATGCGGCATCCGTCCGCATGCTTGCTCACCGACAAAACCTTCCGACTGGTCATTTCTAGGGAGGCGGAAGTCACATGAGCATTGTCGTCGATGTCCACACCCACATGGTGACGCGGGAGTATCTCGCGCTGCTGCGTGAAAAGGGTGCCCCGAAATACACGTTCCGCACCTTGCCGTCGGGCTTCGAGTGCATCGACAAGTTCGGCACGCCGTTCTTCACCTTGCTGCCGGACATGTGGAATTTTCCCGCCCGCATCGCCGCGATGGATGCCGCGGGCGTAGACGTCGCCGTCGTGTCGCTGACCTCGCCCAATGCCTATCTCGGCGATCTCGACATTTCCGTGCAGGCCGCGCAGCTGATGAACAACGCCTTTGCGGAAGCGCAGGCAACCTGGCCCGACCGCATCCGCTGGTTTGCCTCGCTGCCGTGGCAGCACGCGGACGCCGCGATTGCCGAATTGAAGCGCGCCCGCGCGATGGGCGCGGTCGGCGTCATGGTCATTGCCAACATCGAGGAAGAGTCGCTCACAGCCGACCAGTTTGCCCCGATCTGGCAGGCGATCGACGAGATGAACATTCCCGTCTTCATCCACCCGTCCGTACCGCCGGGCGGCGACGTGATGGACATGAAGAAGTATCAGCTGTCGCCGCCGATCGGCTTCACCTTCGACACGACGCTGGCTGTCTCGCGCATGCTCTATGATGGCTTCTTCGAGCGCTACAAGAACATCCGCATCATTGCTGCCCATGGCGGTGGCGCGCTGCCGTTCCTGATCGGCCGTCTCGACTTCTGCTACGAGCGCATACCGGCCTGCGCCTCAGGCGCGCCGAAGCCGCCATCGGCCTATCTCGACCGCATCTTCCTCGATGCAGTAGTGTTCACGCAAGGCGCACTCAACCTCTGCGTTGAAACCGTCGGCCCCCAGAACGTCCTCTACGGCTCCGACTACCCCCACAACATCGGCGACATGACCGGCATTTTGGCCCGCGTCGACGCCCTCGACCCGCAAACGGCGAAAAAGATCCGGGGCGAAAACGCCGTCCGGCTATTTAGTCTCTAGGCGTTCCTGGTAGAGCAAGAAGGGCCGCGGGTGACGCGGCCCCGTCGTTCATCAGAACGTGCCGGTTAGCTTGAAGTTGAAGCTGCGCGGCTCGCCGTAGAAGTTGAACACCGACGTGCCGCCGACGCGTTCGTAGTACTTCTTGTCGAAGACGTTGTTGACGCTCAGCACTGCAGTCAGGTGCTCGTTGAACTTGTAGCCGGCCTGCAGGTCGACGACGGCATAGCCCGGCGCCTCGATGGTTGTCGCGCCGCCGGCCGCTGTGCGGCTGATGTTCTTGAACGAGCTGTAGGCACGCAGGCCCGCGCCGACGAAGGCGCCATCGAGGACGCCGTGGTTCTCGTCGAAGCTGTAAGTGGTCCACAGGTGGAACATGTGCTCCGGCGTGTAGAACTCGGAGCCGGCCGCATAGCGCGTGTTGACGAACTTGGTATCTGTGTAGGTGTAGCCAGCCGCGACCTGCCAGTTCGGATTGATCTGGCCGTTCACCTCGAGCTCGATGCCTTGCATGCGCGCTTCGCCAAGCGCCAGCGACGAGCCCGGATTGTCCGGGTCGCTGACGGCGCGGTTCTTGTCGCGCAGGTTGAAATAGGCAACGGTCGCATTCACGTCGTCGAACAGCTCTGCCTTGAGGCCGACCTCGAACTGGCGGCCGCTGCGCGGATCGAGCAGGTTGCCGCCGGCGTCGAGTGCCGACTGCGGCTGGAAGATTTCCGTGTAGCTCGCATAGGCGGAGACGTCGTCGGTGAGGTCATAGACGACACCGGCATAAGGCGTCCATTCGCCGTCGGCCGAGACCTCGCTGGTGCTCGACGTTGTGGCGTACCAGGTGACGCGCGCGCCGCCGATCAGCGTCAGCCTGTCGACCGGCTTGATGCGCCACTGGCCGTAAATACCGGTCTGGGTGAGCTTCGTGTCCGTCGCCGCGCCATAGGTAACCGTGGGCTTCGCAACCGCAGTGTTCCAGTCGAGCAGGTGCCAGGTGCCGGTGATCACGCCGGTCGCATTGTAAAGCGTCGAATCAACCCGGCGATGGTCGGCGCCGAGGATGATGTTGTTCTCCATCTCGCCGATCTCAAACGGCTTGCTGACATGAAGGTCGAGCGCGAGCGAATTCTCGTCGTAGTCGCGCGACAGCCAGCGCATGCCGTTGACCGTCAGCGCCGGCGAGGCGGCGTTGGCGGCATAGGCATAGAGGAAGTCGACATCGCGTGTTGAATAGCGGGCCGAGGCCTTTACGTGACCGCCATCATCGAAGCGGTGCTCGAGCTCGGCGATGTAGTCGGTAACGGCGCTGTTGAAGTCGTTCCAGACCGCGCCGGTGAAGGTCGAGCGGTCGAGGTCGAGCAGCGTGCCATCCGCCAGCGTCGGCAGGCCGTTGAACGGGGTGATGTCGCGCTTCTGATGGCTGATCGAGACGGTCGCGGTGGTGTTTTCGGTTATGTCGAATTGCAGCGTGCCGTAGCCGACCGCGGCGCGGTTATCGACGACATCGACAAAACTGTCCTTCTGGCCGAGCGCGCCGACGATGCGGCCGCGAATCGTGCCGGCCTCGTTGAGCGGGCCGCCGACATCGACCTCGCCGCGCCAGCTGTTCCAGGAACCGCCCGTGCCGGTGATGCGGGCCATGAACTGGTCGCTTGCCTGCTTGAGCCGCATGTTAATCGCACCGGCGGGCTCGCCCGCGCCGCCGAACAGGCCTGCCGGGCCGCGCAGGATCTCGATGTGGTCGACGATCGCCATGTCGGGCTGCGTGCCGTAGATCGACGACAGCGGTGCCGGCAGGCCGTTGAAATAGAGCGTGTCGAACTCGAAGCCGCGCGAATAGAGGCTCGAGCGGCCATCATCATTGGTCAGCACCATCATGCCCGGCGTCTTGCGCAGCGCCGTGTCGAGCGAGGTGAAGCCGCCGTCGTCGAGGCGCTGGCGGGTCACGATCGTGGTCGACTGCGGGATCTCGCGCTGTGGCAGCACGTCCTTCTCGCCGACGCTGACGAGGTCGCTGGCATAGCTGCCGGTGCTTTCCGTCTCGTAGCTGGATCCTTCGACCGAGATGGTCGGCAGCACCGTCGTTCCGGCCTCGTCCTGAGCCCGCGCCGCCTGGGCTACGAGCACGCAGGCAGTGGAAACCAGGAGCGATGCGATTCGATTGCGTCCCCTCGACATTCAAAATCCCCGACGTCAATAAATAAAGATGAGAAACTAACTCAACTTTATTCGGAAACACACGCGTGTCAATGGCGTGCACTGCCAGCGAAGGTTGCGAAGCAGTCGCAGGAATCGGAAAACCCGATGGTGGTTGCTGCAGGAGTGCGATGAGCCGCAGCGAGGCCCACAAACACGAAAGCCGCGCTTTCGCGCGGCTCAGACTGCTGACAAACCTCTGGCTTCGGCCGGAGGKTTTTGATTCAGTGRGGCATGYTGAAGAARCCTGCTCCMGWWCAGACGGCGATCGAGATGGTGACGCTCGAGAGCCTTGTTCCAGCAGATCACCTGCTGCGCAAGATCGACGCGGTGATCGACTTCTCCTTCATCCACGATCGTGT